>NZ_JBFRVF010000043.1:0-34237 GCF_041475025.1 Vibrio sp. 10N.222.49.C12
GGTAACGCCACTGTCGCAGATGCTCTAATGGATCGGCTGGTACACAATAGTCATCGAATAGAACTAGGAGGTGAGTCGATGAGAAAACTGGCGCAATCCGATCACTTAGAGTAAAAATAGGAAGAGAGAAAAACGGCAGGATCAAGTGATCGGAATAAACCGAAACGAGCGATCGCAATCACCGAAATACGCAGTAGGTGTACTTTTTCCACATGCCTACAACGAATGCGCCTAAAAATCCGAGCTGCGCGACACCCAGAGCCATCATCGCATTGTTCGAGATGTCGATGCCGTAAAAGCCAGACAGTACTTTTGTCGCGTGCTCAGGGACAAGGATCTTATCTAAGCCCCAGAACAAGAAGACGATAAAAATGCCGATTCTCAGCAGTAGTAGGCTAGTCGCCAGTTTGGTTTGAAGTGTCTTTTCCATGATATCCCTTATGATGCATTCAATGATGCGATGATTTAAATGTTCATCAAAGGAGACCCATAGCCTTCGCATTTTCTTTCGTTGTTTTTTAGTGCCTTATGTAACAAGGAATGTCTGATTAACCTTTGCTTATATAATATGTCATTTTTTTGATGTGGTATCATTCACGCAGTTAACTGTTAATGGATATATAACGTGAAAAAATACCTACTATTATCGCTTTCGGTTTTAATTTTGGCTGGTTGTGGAGCCCCTCGTTACACTGGGAGCGCGATTCCAGAACCTACGACTGAAGTTGATGTTGTTATCGTTAAAGACGCTGAAACACGTGAAGGGTTTTTAAATACTATGGAAACGTGGCTGCAAGATAACGATTATACCTACACCGTCGTACCTGATAAGTCGAAGCACGATCTTGATAAGCTGACATTGGAGTATGAAGGCCATTGGAGCTGGGACTTAGCGTTGTTCTTAAAGCAAGCGGAGATCAATGCTTATCAGAACGGACAAAGAGTAGGTGAAGTAGAATTTAAAGTCCCATACACGGCTAACCCAAACAAATTTGGTAATGCAGCTAAGCGTATTGGTTTTATGATGGATACGGTATTTGGTAAGAAAACTGCTGAAGAAGCAACGAAAGCAGCTAATTCATCAGATTCAAAAGCGACGAACTAGTCTAATTAGTTTACTAACTTATACCTTTGTTCGCTTTCTATTTTTCTTTAAGCTCTGCTCGAATAGACGAATAGACGAATAGACGAATAGACGAAGATGTGAAGCCGTCGCTTTAAAGCTGCGGCTTCGCATCTTTTCATATTAATTAAAACTCTTGTCTGAAGTAATTTTTGCTAAACCAGCAATCAACTTCCAAAGCGTGTAGATCGCGGCAACAAGAAGAACAACATAGCCAATAACAAAAACGGCTGTTAGAGCGCCAATGATAGTAAGCACAATCGAAACAAAGAATGTTTTGGTGATGTTGTCGTAGTGATCCGCAAAGACAGTCCCTTGAGCATCGGACTTTTTAACGATGCCCCAAATACCACCTGCAAGAAAACTAATACCAGTAAAGAAGCCTAATAGCATTAACGCATACGCGATGATGGCATGAGTTTTTGCATTTTTGTCCTTCTCTGAGAGCCCCGTATTAATTACTTCAGTATTTTCCATGTGATTGATTCCTAGGTTAATTTAATCACGCACATGATACGGTATTATCTTGTTGATGGTCACGAATTAGTTGCTTGTTGCATATGTTACATGCTGCGTTGTGATGTGTTTGGTATTGTGTAGAGTGTATGTCTCACTGGGTCTTTGTTGATAAAAAAGACATTAACGAAAAGGTTGATTGGAACAAAAATCACGCTGATAGCATGCTAGCGATTACGAGTAGTCATAAAACCAACCAAAACACGCGTCGATAATTTAAGTCACAAATATGGTAAAAGCCTGCCTGGGTGTAAGAGTGGGGAAACGTACCGTAAGCTAAAGTGACGCGTTGTACTAAGCATTATTCTGAACTGTATCTTCAGCGCTTATCCCATCGAACCTGTTTAAAGCTGCTCACATTTTGGTGTTGAAAAGGATGATTCCTCAACGTTATCGGACTCAAAATGCTGCTGCCTGAGTAAGCTGACAGTCAGGTTTATCGGCATCGGCTTATAAAAATAGAAGCCTTGGATATAGTCGACACCGAGCTTAGATAAGATTTTCACTTGGGATTCGTACTCAACACCTTCGACGATGACTTGCATCCCTAAGGAGCGTGATAGTTGAAGCATGGACTCTAGCAAAGGGAGACCAAAGCTGGATTCGTCGGATATGTTTTTCACAAACACGCGATCGATTTTGAGAATGCTGAACGGGAACTGTCTTACGAAATCTAACCCTGCGTAGCCTGTACCAAAATCATCAATCGCGACTCTGACGCCCCTGTTCGATAGCTTGGTTAGGTTGTCTCTAATTTTGACCATGTCGGCATCAGAACATTCACCATATTCGGTTACTTCAAAAACCACCTGCTTGAGGATCTCAGGGTGTCTTTTAAAGATGCTGATCACTTTGTTAGAGAAGTTACTGTTAGACACTACGTTGCGGCTGATGTTGACGCTGATGTACTTTGAGTCGAACACATCTTGATTGCTTTTGAACGTCATTAATACTTTGCGCAGCACGAAGTAGGTGAGCTCCTCAATTAAGCCTAAGCTTTCAGCAAGCGGAATGAAAATAGCCGGGGAGACGTTACCTTCAATTGGGTCGTTCCATCGTAATAGTGACTCACAGCCGACGATCTCATTGGTGTTTTGGTTAACGATAGGCTGCATGTGAACATGAAGGTGTTGGTTTTTTAGCGCACTTGAAAGCGAATATTCTAAGCTGCGTTGGCTCTGCTTTTTATGCTTGATGGAAAGGAGAATAATGGTGGTGATTCCGGCCATCAAAAAGCCAAACCATAAATAACTCAACATGAAGTGAAGATAAAACTGATACCCAATGTATGAGGTGATGGTCAATGGGTAGGTGTTTGATTGTATCCGCACCTTGGCGATTGATGAGTCAATATCGGTAGGGTGGATATCTCTTTTGATCACTTCAACTTTGGCCTGTATTCCATGGCTGCTCAGGTTTGTTTCAACAAGGTCATAGATGAAGTGTGGCGGAATCATCAGGCTCACTCCGGCATCTTCTTTGTTCGAGAAAATGAGCATGATGGACTGAACTTGCGTGATGGCCGAGTTGGAATACGACAGGGTCGTTAAATTCGGGTCGTCATTGAGCCGCTGCCTGATGGTGCTGTATAGGCGAAATGAAACGTCACCATCGGTGGTTGAACAGTAAAATCGGTTCTCTTTATTGAATACAGCTGCTTCTTTTACCCAATCGGCTTCAAAAACGTTTTGTCGAAGCTGTCTAACGATCGCGTCGCAAGACTGTTCAGGTCTAACTTCAGATAAAAAACGGTCGAACCTTGATTGGATCCTTTCTAACCTAGTTTCGACTAACCTTGATGTGTCTTCGGTTAATGTTTGGTAGTGATACGGTGTAAAAGGAATGAGCATTGCCATGGAAAAAAAGAAAGAGATGGCAAAGTAAAATGAAGTCTTGGCAATGTTTTGGTACTTGATATCCATAGTTGGAGAAGCGTTACCGATTTATGTGAGCATTCGATTTAATTTATAAAGTTAGCGTTTAGGTAGCAATATAAATAATTAATAGTGTGAATGCAGGCACGAATTATTGATATAAATAATATATTTTCTAGTTTTACCAGCAAAATCTGAGCGTTATCTCGTTTATTTGAGTTGGCGAGGCGTCATTTTTGATGATTCATGCGGATAACAAATGCTTATATCCTGATAAATTTTATTGTTATTTGCTCTGGCTGAATGAGCTGAATGAGCTGAATGAGCTAAATGAGCTGAATGAGCTAAATATTGAGCCACGTTTAAATAAATAGAGTCACGACTCGATTCGTTTTGGTGGTGACAGCATAAAGGATGATTATGAAAAAACTGATATCAGCACTCATAGCGGTGTGCTTCTCATTCTCTGCGTTGGCCGACGAAGGTGTTGTTGATTGCGAGAATGCGATGAATACCATCGAGATCAATCACTGTGCGGCAATTGAGTTGGAATCTGCACAAGCGGAACTGGATAAATACCTTGCAGCCAGCTTTGAGCACAATGCTTATGAAGCTCAGCTGGTCGCTTCAATTAAGAAGGCTCAGGAGAGCTGGCAGGCGTACATGACAGCACATTGTGACTCTGTTTACATCCAATGGCGTGATGGTTCTATTCGAGGGGTTATGGCGCTTTCCTGTAAGACAAGGTTAACCAAGCAGCGCACGCATGAGGTGTGGGCGAATTTCTTAACCTACATGGACAGCACGCCTCCGGTTTTACCAGAGCCTAAATTAGCGCCGTAGGCAGGTTTAAAATACGTACAGGACTGTGCACCTGCTTCAACCTTTGGCGGGCGAATAAGAAAGCGATAGGGGATTGCCTTACTCTTTCGTTCTTAGTTCTTAGTCTCTAGCTTGAAGCATTACAGCTTGAAGTATTACCTAGTAAGGAATCGATTTTGAATAATGTCAGTATCACGCTTATTCAGCTTGAAGTTGAATACAAAAACAAACAAAAGAATATAGATTCGGTCTCTGATCTTTTGCAAGCGGAGCCGTCAGTCGGTGATATTACTTTACTGCCTGAACTGTTCACGACTGGGTATATTTTTAACGAGGCTGAAGAAATTCACGAATTGGCTGAAGACTTCGCCGACAGCAGTACTATTGATTCATTAACTCAGCTTGCAGCGAAGCATCACACCTTGATTGTTGCTGGTATTGCCGAGAAAGATAGCGGCCAATATTACAACAGCGTCGTGGTTGTGGATGCTTCCGGTTTACGACACAAATATAGAAAAATCAGTCAAACCAAATTCGATAAGCAGTATTTCTCGAGAGGGGAGGAACGCCTCTCGTTTGAGCACAAAGGCTTAAAGTTTGGTGTCGCGATTTGCTTTGATATTTGGTTCCCGGAGATCATGAGAGGGTATCAGTCGGTCGACGTTATTCTTCACCCTGCCAACTTCGGTGGGCATCATAGTTTTGCCATTGCTCAAGCGAGAGCCTTGGAGGAAGGGTGTCACATGGTTACTTGTAATCGCGTCGGGCAAGATGTGGTTAATGCGTTTACCGCGACATACTGTGGTGGTAGCCGAGTCTACTCACCCAAAGGGGAGTTAATGACTCAGCTCAACGAAAGGCAATCGGTAGAAACCGTGAGTATTCAAGATCCCTCGATTGCGCCGCAATACAATGGCGTCGATGTGTTAGACGAAATACAGCAAATCGCATCTGTGTTGAATCGCTAAGAAGATAAGTGAAGTGCATTAGGAGCGAAAAGGGCAAGGTTTTTTAACCTTGCCCTTTGTTGTTTAGATCTCTAAGAAGGCGCTTTAAATGGCTTTTACGCTGCTTCGTTCAACAAGAGTAGGTTCAAGTTCAACGACTTGCGGATAAGCATCTGGAGTTTGTAATCTGCTCAAAAGCGTATCCACTGCTGCTTTACCTAAACGATGTTTTGGCTGGTGGACAGTGCTTAACGCGGGTGTCATGTACTTAGACAAGTGGATGTCATCGTAGCCAATGATAGATAGGTCATTCGGAATCGATGTGCCATCTTGCGCCGCAGCGTGAATCACGCCCATCGCCATCATATCGTTACTGACGAACAAGGCAGACGGCATTTCGCCACGAGTTTTCAATGTCTGATAAGAGTCAAAACCACCGTCACATTCAAAGTTGGATTCAACAATCCACTTAGGGTTGATCTCTAAATTGGCTTCTTCCATTGCTTGCTTGAAGCCTTGATAACGAGACGAAGCTTGATTACGGTGCAGTGGGCCAGTGATACAACCAATTTGAGAATGACCGTTATCTATCAAGTGCTTAGTTGCCATGTAGCCACCTTGGTGCGAGTTGTCTTGGATCTTATCGCTCGCAAACAACATAGGGCCCCAATCCATGACTACAACAGGCAGTTCTGGGTAGCGCTCGAATACATCGATATGTTCTCCTTCAAGGGTAGAACACATTAGCATCAGGCCATCGACACGCTTTTGCAGCAAGGTATCGATAGAGGATTTCATGCGTTCGCTATCGCCTTCGGTGTTACACAAGATAAGGTTGTAGCCTTTTTCGTAGCAACGACGTTCCACACCCTTTACCACTTCGCCAAAGAAGGGGTTGGTGGATGTGGTCACTAGCATTCCTAAGGTTTTGGTTTGCTTCATTTTCAAGCTGCGAGCCAATGCAGAAGGCGCATAGTTGAGTTCTTTAGCCGCACTGTTAACACGCTCAGCAATCTCTTCACTGACAAAGCGTGATTTGTTGATCACGTGGCTCACGGTAGAAGTCGAAACCTTTGCGAGCCGTGCGATGTCTTTCATTGTTGCCATAAAAAATCCTTGTGGGAATAACCTTCCACGTTGGGCGATATTCTGCCTGAAAACAGGGGCTTATGCTTGTTATTTGTTGTTACCGAATTTGAAGGCTAACATCCGTTAACCACGGTTAGCTCAGGAGTTAAGCCTTCAAATAGCTATCAAGCTAAGCAGACAGTCGCTCTGCCAAAAACGCATCAGTTTCAGCTCGGCTTGGAATAGACGTTTGAGCACCAAAGCGAGTTACTGAAATTGCCGCCGCAGCGTGAGCAAACTTAATTGCGCGTTCTAGTGGCATATCTTCAAGCAAGCCTGTCACCAACGCGCCGTTAAAGGTGTCACCTGCGGCAGTTGTGTCTGTTGCTTCAACACGGAAACCTGCGATTAATTCACCTTCGCTGGCTTCATTGCCTTGACCGCGATGACTCACCCACACGCCTTTCGCGCCTAGCGTGATCATTACCGTTTCGATGCCTTTCGCATGCAGAGCCAACGCAGCCTGGTGAGCTGATTCGTTGTCCGTCACGGTAATGCCGGTTAGCACTTCAGCTTCGGTTTCGTTGGGTGTAATCACGTCAACACAAGCAAGCAGTGAATCCGATAATGGACGAGCAGGAGCCGGGTTTAGAATGACTTGCGTGCCACTCTCTTTTGCTACTTTCGCAGCGTATTCAATGCCTTCAATTGGCGTTTCAAGCTGAGTCAGCAAGTATTTAGCGCCGCGAATCTTTTCTAGGTGCGGCTCGATTTGATCGCAAGTCAGCTTGTCATTGGCTTCTGCAGAAAGGCAAATGCTGTTTTCGCCGGTTGCTGATACTTGGATCATCGCGATGCCAGTAGGCGTGTTGTCTTCAACGATCACACCGTCGATGTTGATACCATCTTTAGCAAAATCTTGACGAATGTTGATGCCAAATGGGTCGTCACCAACACAGGCGATGAAGCCAATGTCTGCGTTTAATCTTGCTGCCGCTACGGCTTGGTTTGCGCCTTTGCCGCCAGGAATGACCTGATAGTTACCGCCAATCAAGGTTTCACCCGGACGAGGGAACGAAGGAACTTGCAGTACGTGGTCAGCGTTAACGCTACCTAAAACAATCAGTTGAGTCATGATACGAGCCTTATGATATATCGTATTTGAAAATGCATGGGTCTTTCTCATGGTGTTAAGTGCGCTCTCTTTTGTGAGCGGAATGAGAAACAGCGATGCACTGTCGGGGTTTGCTTTTGTTTGAGTCAGCGAGCCAATCAAAGCAGGGAGATAGGGAACTCCCTGCTTTATATCGCGTTACCTAGTAACGATTACTTAGCGATGATTTTTAGAGGTACTGGTACGTACTCGTCTACTGTTTCGCCTTTCAGTACTTTGTCTGCCATTTCGATACCTAGAGAACCGATTAGGTCAGGTTGTTGTGCAACTGTAGCGCCTAGTAGGCCGCGGTTAACAGCAGCGATGCCGTCGTCTGTGCCATCAAAGCCAACGATCATCACTTCTTTACCTGACGCTTGAACTGCGCGAAGTGCACCTAGTGCCATTTCATCGTTTTGAGCAAATACTGCTTGTACATCTGGGTTAGCAGCAAGCAAGTTTTCCATTACGTTCAGACCTTTAGTACGGTCGAAATCAGCAGGTTGGCTTGCAAGAAGCTCAAGGTCGCTGCCGTTTACTGCATTCATGAAGCCTTCACCACGTTCACGAGCTGCAGAAGTACCAGCAATACCTTCAAGTTGGATTACTTTCGCTTTTTCGCCCACTTTTTCCATGATGAAGTGACCTGCCATTTCACCACCGATTACGTTATCAGAAGCGATGTGGCTTACTACGTCACCACGGCTTGCACCGCGGTCTAGTGTTAGTACTGGGATGTTTGAACGGTTAGCCATGCGAATTGCGTTAGACACAGCGTCTGAATCCGTTGGGTTGATCAGGATTGCTTTAACACCACGAATGGTTAGATCTTCAATGTTCGACAGCTCTTTGCTTGGATCGTTTTGAGAATCAAGAACGATAAGCTTGTAGCCTAGCTCTTCCGCTTTCGCTTCTGCGCCATCTTTCATGGTTACGAAAAATGGGTTGTTCAATGTAGACAGAACGATTGCCATTGTATCTTGCGCCTGTGCAGACACAGATACCGTTGTAGAAAGAAGAGCAGCAGAAATAAGAGTCGCTAATTTTTTCATGGTGTAAGTCCTTTGTGTAGGGTGAGCTAGGAGGTAAGTCCTAGCTCGTAGTTACATTATTTATAGATTCTAATATTTTAAGGTAAAACAGGGTGTTACTTGTATTAACCTAGGATGTGAATAGGTTTTATTTGTTTTTGTTGTCGACCAATACCGCCAGAAGAATAACCACTGCTTTTGCAATCATCTGGTAGTATGAAGATACGTCTAATAGGTTTAGGGCGTTGTTTAGGAAACCGATAATCAGAGCACCAATCAATGTGCCCATGATGCGACCACGGCCGCCGGCTAAGCTTGTTCCGCCAAGAACTACGGCTGCAATGGCGTCTAATTCATAACCCATACCTGCGGTTGGTTGAGCTGAGGACAAACGAGATGCCACGATGATGCCTGCAACCGCTGCTAACAGACCACAGATTGCGTAAACACCGATTTTTACTTTGTCTACGTCGATGCCTGATAGGCGAGTTGCTGATTCGTTGCCACCCAGTGCGTAAACGTAGCGACCAAAGCGTGTGTGGTTAAGTAGGTACCATACTGCTGCGAATACCACGACCATGATCCATACTGGAACCGGTACACCCATTGCGTAGCCAGTACCGAACCAAGCGAATGCGTCTGCTGTGTCTGTGAAGCCTGTTGAAATAGGACGACCATCTGTGTAAACCATGGTTACGCCGCGAAGTAGTGTCATGGTGACAAGCGTTGCGATGAAGGCTTGAACCTTACCCTTAGCGATAATCACACCACTAATCGCACCTAATGCTGCACCTGCTACAAGAGCGGTTGGTACTGCGATCATCACAGGGATTTCCATGCCAATCATGCTGGCTGCGAACGCACCACAAAGCGCCAGTACAGAACCAACACTCAAGTCGATACCCGCGGTTAAGATAACCAGCGTCATACCTACAGCGATAATTGCGTTAACCGAGGTTTGGCGCAGAATGTTTAGGATGTTGTCGACAGTAAAGAAGTTCGGGTTTAAGAAAGAAACGACAACAATCAGGAAGAGCAAAGCAATCAATGACTTTTGATCAATCAGCCACTCTTTGCTGATTAACGGTTTTTTCTTTGGAGCTTCAGTTGTTTTGCTCATGGTTTTAGTACTCATGCTGCGTCCTCGTTGATCTTTTTACCGACCGCACACGCCAGTAATAATTCTTGGTTTGCTTCTTTAGCATCAAATTCACCGCTTACACGGCCTTCATGCATCACCATGATGCGGTCACTCATTCCTAACACTTCTGGCATTTCAGATGAGACTAAAATGATGCTCATGCCGTCGGCTTTAAATTTATTAATGAGTTGGTAAATCTCTTTCTTAGCACCGACATCGACACCGCGCGTTGGCTCGTCGAGAATCAGTACTTTTGGTTTGGTCATCAAGCCCTTAGCGATAGCCACTTTCTGTTGGTTACCACCAGAAAGGTTGCCAATAATCTGTTCGCGCGTCGGGGTTTTGATGTTGAATAGCTTTATGAAGTCATCTACTGCAATCACTTCGTCTTTATGTTGGATTTGACCGCTCTTTGTCAGTAGGTCAAGCGAACATAACGACATGTTTTCTTTAACAGAAAGCCCTAGAACTAAGCCATCGCCCTTACGGTCTTCAGAGATGTAAGCAATGCCATTGGCCAAGCCGTCTTTCGGGCTTACAGGGTTGATGGTTTTGTTTTCTAGGTTGATGACGCCGCGTTCACTTGGAAGGGCACCGTAAATCACTTTCATCAGTTCGGTACGACCTGCGCCCATTAGGCCAGATACACCCAGGATTTCACCGCGTTTTAGCGTAAAGCTAACATCGTGAACACCAGAACCCGTCAGGCCAATCACTTCAAGACAAGTTTCACCGTGGCTCTGGCCGATACGTGGATATTGTTCCTCTAGCTTACGACCAACCATCATTTCGATTAGGCCATCTTCGTCGGTGTCTTTTACTTCACACTGACCAATGAACTTACCGTCACGAAGCACTGTGATGTCATCACAAATCTCGAAGATCTCTTTCAAACGGTGAGAGATGTAAACAATGCCACAGCCTTCATCGCGCAGTTCGTTAATCACCTTAAACAGAGATTCAGTTTCGGTATCGGTTAGCGCATCGGTTGGTTCATCCATGATGATGACCTTAGATTCAAACGATAGGGCTTTCGCGATCTCTACCATTTGCTGCTCACCAAGGCTCAACTGGCCTAAAGGTGTTTTCGAGCTGTGTTTCACGTTAAGGCGTTTAAGTAGCTTGTCTGCTTCTTGGTACATCTCGTTCCACAAGATACGACCCATGGTGCCCGTGATTTCACGACCTAAGAAGATGTTCTCGGCGATGGTCAATTCAGGGATTAGATTCAGCTCTTGGTGAATGATGCTAATGCCTGCTTGTTGAGAATCACGTGGCCCTTTAAATGCAGCAGGTTTTCCTTGGTAGGCAATAGTGCCGCCGTCCAAGTGGTAGATGCCTGTCAGCACTTTCATAAGCGTTGATTTACCCGCACCGTTTTCACCCATTAACGCCATTACGCGTCCTGGATAAACGTTGAGGCTTGCCTTATCCAGTGCTTTCACACCAGGGAAGGCTTTCTCAATTGAGCTAAGTTCTAAAATGGCTTGAGTCATGTCGGTTCCTTTACTCGGGGCCAGTTGTATTTGATTGTTCTGTCTATGTATTGTTTTGGTTCAGTGATGTCACTGAGCTGTCGTTGCGTTTTGCTTGAGCTAAAAGGTTACGCCAGCTTGGAAAATAACATTTGCGTATGGTGTGCATTCACCAGTGCGAATTACCGCGCGGCTTTCATGCGTACGCTGTTTGAATTCTTCATGAGTGATGTAAGTAATAGAAAGCGATTTGCCACAACGCGCTTCTTCTGTCTTGATTAAATCAATCAGCGCAGCGTGGTGCTCTGGGCTTACTTTCGCAAACTCTTCTGCAATCACAACACCTTCGATTTGAGATTCATCCAGCATGGTTTTTACCGTTTGCTGAAAGCTTGGGACACCGTGAGTTAAAGCAAGATCAATACGAGTTACGTGGTCTGGAATTGGTAAGCCCGCGTCACAAATCGTGATTTCATCTGTGTGGCCAAGAGTCGCCACTAGGTAAGAGAGTTCAGAGTTTATTAGAGTACTTTTTTTCATATCACGACCTATCGAAAAATAACGCTTGATGGGTTGAGAACAACTCAAGAAAAGCCATCGAAACGTTTCGATAGTGATAATAGTGTCTGATTTATCATTTGCACGTTTGATTGTTTTAGAGTGTGATAATGATCATCGAAACGTTTCGATGGGGCGTTTTTTGGTGATCTTAGTCACCGCCATTGATTGCATAAATCCTTTTACGTGGGTTCAATCGATAGCGCATATCCGAACTTACTAATGGTAATGATCTGGACGTTGGATGCTCTTAATCGCGCGAACACATTGCGTAGGTTATAGACTACGTTTGCAAGAACATGTGGTGACGAGAGTTGTCCGTCCCAACACACATCAACAATATGCTCTCTTGAAATCGGTCTTCCCACATTTTCCAATAACAAGCAGAGCACTGCTAATAGGCGAGGGCGCAAAGTGATTTTGTTTCCTTGCTGGTTGGTAATCGTTCGAGCGTCGATATCAATGATTAAGCCGTTGAAGTCTATTGTGTGGTTCATCGTGTTTTCTGTTCGTCTTATTCTAAATTGTGGAGATTGAGCAAATTGGCCTGCTGTTGGAGCGGGTAATTATTTAAGTGTGCTAATGGTCGAAGTGGGCGGGTTAACTGACACGATCAAAGAACCTATTACTTTTAAAGCCGAAGACAATACTTACCGATTAATTGCTGGTTACAAATTTAACCGCATTGTTTCGGTTGAAGCTCAATACACAGATTTTGGTGATATAGCCCTGAAAACGAAATCTGGTAATAAGGTTTTCACTTGAACACCTCAAATCTTTTCGGTAACGGCGAACCTCGGTTACACGTTTGATAATGGCATTCGTCCATTTGGCACTATCGGTCTGTCGACTATTGATCTAGACATGAAGCTTGCTGATGGCTCTCGCCCGTCAGGAGATGGTTTTGATGATTCGGGAGATGGCATCCGTATGGGTGTTGGTGTTGAATACACGCCACCTACAATGTCTTCGTTGAGCTTTCGCTTAGCATACGAAGCCGATGCTTTTGATATCGAAGATTACGAAAACGGACACAAGACAGAAGATACTGTTGTTCTGGACTCTTTCTACTTAGGCGCAATGTACACATTCTAAGTTTCACACTTTGCTAAACGGTAAATCGGTTTCTAAATGGGGCGTCGGTTGGCTCAACCCGTTTAACTAAAGTGGAAGGCCGCAGTTTTTGACTGCGGCTTTTTTATGTTTAACTCTAGGCTTCACGAATATGAGCGGTGACAGACACGATGGCATGGTCGGTACTGAATTGGTCGTGTTCAAAACTAGGATTAATCAGGTGATGGTCTAACACTGTGTAGCTAGAGATCTCCATTAAGCTTGAAGAGTTCTGACAATCAAACTCGTTCGACATCAAAATGTAGTCCAGTACAGATCCAGAAGCGCCGTAGTAATGGGTTGGCTTTCGCTGTTCAAGCAAGTCTTCTTCATGCAGTTGATGGTAAAGATCCCAGCTGTCTTTCAAGCGAAAGTGGGATAGCCAATGCTTGCTGTTTTCGTCTCGGTTGATTGAGTAATTCAACAGCCCTTTAAACTCATCATTAAACAGTGGCTTATTAAAGTCACCCATCAACACAACAGGTTGCTCGGTTTGGTAGCGTTGGTTGGTGATGTATTGATGCAGCATCTGAGCTTCTAGACCGCGTTGGACACTTGATAGCCAAGAGCCAAGCTGTTCTTGGTGAAAACGAGTGAGCGTGTCACTTTGTGGTTTTGCACCTTGCTGAGTGTTGTCCGCATCGACAGATTCTGCTTTTGGCTCTGTCGGACGTTGTGATTTGAAGTGCACCACATAACAGTCGGTTGAACCTAAATGGGGTAACGTAATCGTCGCGTGAACAGGCGTTCTGTTGAATGAGAATTTGTCGTCAAGGTTGAATGCTTTCAGTAACTTCGAATCTGGCGTAACAGGCTGCACGTTTTCAATCGGGTAACGGGAAGCGATACCAACGACTGGTGAGGTGTATAGGTAATCATCTTCAATGTTGGCGCTATCGACCACTGCAAAGTATGGATAACCTAGCTCGTTCATCAATAGCTCTAAAGATTGCGGGCTAAATATCTCTTGGAAGCCAATCACATCGCAATCTAATGAGCGAATCGCTTCAGCCATCCAATGTTGCTTCTTCTGCCATTCTTCGAAGCTGTAGATGTTCTCAAAATCATAATAAGCATTCGGTGGCTCGAGATAGTTCAGAAGGTTGAACGTTGCGAATGTTATTTGGTTTGGTTTGTTCAAAGTGTCATTCCATTTAGACCTAGGCTGCAAGGATACTCCAGTAAAAGTATAGTTTGTTGATTATTTAGAGCCTAAATTTCACTTTAGAAGCCAACCAAAGGAATCTTAGCCGTTGAGGCTTGTGTCATTCAGGCTAGAGCAATCTTAGTGCTTCTGCCTTCCCCCGTGCTTTCCAACGCCACCAAGCTAATCAACTCAATCAAAGGAACCAAAGCAATCAAAGCTCACTGCATCCAATAACTTCGAGTGGTGACGAGTAATTTGTAAATAAACCGTCAGAGATAGAGTGCTGATGGTTTTATTAGTTATTACATGATGTTAGATTTGAACCTATACTTGATTTAACGGCATGCATTCAAAGCCGATAAATCAACTTGAATATAGAATTCATGACATTTGAAGGGAGAGTCAAATGGGAACAGTTTTTCGACGCAAAGCCTCGCAACGCACTCAGTTTTTCAGGTTTAATTTGAAGTCATGTGCAATCATGTTGCCGCTTATTGCTTTACAACCCTCCGTTACTTACGCTTCTGAAACCCAATCAACTCCTGCTGTCACCGTTATTGAAACCACACAACTGGTTGGTTTTGGTGAAGCAAAATATCCAGCCGATTTCACTCACTTCGATTACGTTAATCCTGATGCGCCAAAGCAGGGCAAAGTGACCTATGGCAGCATAGGTACGTACGATAGCTTTAATCGATTCGGTTCCCGCGGCGTTGCTGCAAGTTATACCGGAGAGATTTACGATACCTTGATGTTTTCTCCGAGTGACGAGATTGATGCGTACTATCCATTGATCGCTTCAAAGGTTCGCTACTCCAGTGATTTCACTTGGATGGAAATCGACATCAACCCAAATGCTAAATTCCAAGATGGCGAGCCTATCACTGCGCATGATGTTGCCTTTACTTTTGACAAATTCTCAACCGAGGGTGTGCCTCAGTATCGTGTGTATTACAAAGAGATTAAGTCAGTAAAAGCGGTCTCTGATTTGGTTGTTCGTATTGAAATGAACAGTCCAAACCGCGAAAAACTGTTTAGCTTCGCGCAAAGCACTCGTGTATTGCCGAAACATTTCTGGAAAGACAGAAAGCTGTCTGAGCCTCTAAGTGAGCCACCAGTCGGTAGTGGTCCTTATAAGATCATCAGCTACAAATCAGGCCAAAGTGTTACCTATGGTCTAGATGAAAACTACTGGGCAGCTGACCTACCGGTTAACGTTGGTCGTAATAACTTCAAGCAAGTGCAATACGATTACTACCGTGACGACACGGTAATGTTGGAAGCCTTTAAAGCTGGGGAGTTCGATCTTCGAACCGAGAATTCGGCTAAGTTCTGGGCTAACTCTTATACGGGCGCGAACTTCGATAAAGGCTACATCATTAAAGAAGAGATCAACCACGAGAAGCCTGAAACGACTCAAGGTTTCGTCTTCAACATTCAATCACCTGTGTTCTCGGATCCTAAAGTGCGTGAAGCGTTAACCTATGCGATGGACTTTGAGTGGATGAACAAGAACATGTTCTATGGTCAGTACAAACGTACTCGCAGCTACTTCCAAAACACAGACTATGAAGCGAAAGGCTTACCAAGCGAAGCGGAAGTCGAGTTGTTGTCTCAATACAAAGATCAGATTCCACCGCGAGTTTTCACCGAGGAATTCCAACCTCCCGTTACCGATGGCAGCGGCCGTATTCGTAGCCAAATGCGTACCGCTTTCAAATTGTTGAAAGAAGCGGGTTGGGTGCTGAAAGACAAAGTCATGACCAACGAAAAGACTGGCAAGCCGATGTCATTTGAGTTGTTGATTTACAGCCCAACCACGGAACGTATCGCAACGCCGGTTCAAAAGAACCTTAAGCGCATGGGTATTGAGATGAAGATCCGTACCATCGATACCACTCAATACATCAAGCGCTTGCGTGATCGTGATTTCGACATGGTTTCGTCGTCATTTTCCGCAAACCCTTATCCTAGCCCGAACTTAATGATCGTTTGGAACTCTAACTACATTGATTCTACTTACAATACTGCAGGTGTTATCGATCCAGTGGTTGACGCGTTAACAGAAGAAATTGCGCGTAACCAACAGCACCCTGAAAAGCTTCTTACACTAGGTCGTTCACTAGACCGAGTATTGCAGTGGAATTTCTACAACATCCCGCAATGGCACGTTGGCGAGTATCGCGTAGCAATGTGGGACAAGTTTGAGCGTCCAGATGTATTGCCTAAATACGATTTAGGTATCGATACATGGTGGATTTCAGAAGAGAAGGCGGCTTTGCTTCCTGAAAAACGTCGCTAGGAGTTAGTTAGCATGGCCGCGTATATATTTCGACGTTTATTGTTGGTGATCCCCACGCTGTGGGCGATCATCACCATCAACTTTTTCATCATCCAGATAGCGCCTGGAGGCCCGGTAGAGCAAGCTGTTGCTCAATTAGAAGGGCATAACTCTGGCATTATGGAGCGTTTTTCTGGTGGTGGACAAGAAGTTGATTTAAGTGAAAGTGATCAAGCGTCTGCCAGTGGCTATAAAGGCTCACGCGGGCTTGATCCTGAAGTGGTTGAAGAGATCAAAAAGCAGTTTGGGTTTGATAAACCGATTCACGTTCGCTACTTCGATATGTTGAAAAACTACGCGACCTTTAACTTTGGTGAAAGCCTGTTTAAGGGTGGTAACGTGATTGATTTAATCATCGAGCGTTTACCTGTCTCCATTTCCTTAGGGTTGTGGAGTACGTTAATCATCTATGTGATTTCGATACCCTTAGGCATTATGAAGGCGATACATCACGGCTCTCGCTTTGATATTTGGTCGAGCGCGGTGGTGATTGTCGGCTACGCGGTGCCGGGCTTCTTGTTTGCGATTATTCTGATTATCTTGTTTGCAAGCGGTAACTACTTCAGTTGGTTCCCATTGCGAGGGCTTGTGTCGAGTAACTTCGACCAGCTCAACTGGTATCAGCAAATTGGCGACTACTTCTGGCACTTGGCGTTGCCCATTTTCGCCATGGTTATCGGTGGATTCGCCACGCTCAGCATGCTGACCAAAAACTCCTTCCTTGATGAAATCAATAAGCAATATGTAGTGACTGCGAGAGCGAAAGGCTTGGACGAGAGCAGTATTCTTTATAAGCACGTTTTCCGTAACGCCATGCTGATCATTATTGCGGGTTTCCCAAGCGCATTTATTAGTATTTTCTTCACGGGTTCTATGTTGATTGAAGTGATGTTTTCACTCGAAGGAATTGGTCTGCTTGGCTTTGAATCAACCATTCAACGTGACTATCCCGTGGTGTTCAGCTCTCTCTATATCATGACCTTGCTTGGCTTGGTGCTGAGCATTATCTCCGACCTGACGTATACCTGGGTTGATCCTCGAATTGATTTTGAAGCGCGTTAATGGCGAACGAATAACAAGGTATTGATAATAAATGTTTAACAACCCTTTAGCTGAAGCTCGTTGGTTACGTTTTAAAGCAAACAAGCGTGGTTTTATCTCCCTTTGGATATTTACCATCTTGTTTGGCTTGAGCCTGTTCGCTGAGATCATTGCCAATGATAAACCACTCTTGGTTTCTTATGATAATCAGTGGTTTGTGCCTGTTATCAATGAATATGCCGAGACGGAGTTTGGTGGTGAGTTTGAAACCGAGGCCGACTACAAAGACCCGTATGTTATCGAGCTCATTGAAGACAACGGTTACATCGTGTGGCCAATCATTCCTTTTAGCTACGACACTATCAACTTTGATATCGTAGGCGCGGTACCATCGGAGCCTGATTCGGTGAACTGGTTAGGGACAGATGACAAAGGGCGAGATGTGTTGGCGAGAATTATTTATGGCTTCCGTATTTCCGTTCTATTTGGTTTTATTCTGACCATTGTATCGAGCGTGATTGGTGTCGTGGTTGGCGCAACACAAGGCTACTACGGTGGCTGGGTTGATCTATTCGGACAACGCTTCATTGAAGTCTGGTCTGGTATGCCGACCCTGTTCTTGCTGATTATTTTGTCGAGTTTTATTGAGCCGAATTTCTGGTGGTTGCTCGGGATTATGGTGCTGTTTAGTTGGATGAGTTTAGTCGGCATCGTGCGAGCGGAATTTTTACGCTGCCGAAACTTCGATTATGTGCGAGCCGCGCAAGCCATGGGTGTTGATGACAAACGTATTATGCTTCGTCACATGTTACCTAACGCGATGGTTGCATCGTTAACCATGATGCCGTTTATTCTTTCAGGCTCGGTGACCACACTGACTTCGTTAGACTTCTTGGGCTTTGGTCTTCCTGCGGGTTCGCCTTCGTTAGGTGAGCTTTTGGCGCAAGGTAAAGCTAACTTACAAGCGCCTTGGCTTGGCATTTCTGCCTTCGTCGTGCTTTCACTGATGCTTACGTTACTGGTCTTCGTTGGTGAAGCGGTGCGTGATGCTTTCGACCCGCATCAACAGAAGTAAGGATAGGTTATGACTTCAAATACAACGCCTGCCTCTCCAGTTCTGACCATTGATAAATTGTCTGTCGGTTTCGGGCGTAAAGACTCGATAGAGCAAGTGACTCATGATGTCTCGTTGGAGATATACAAAGGTGAGACATTAGCGCTAGTGGGTGAGAGTGGTTCCGGAAAATCGGTCACGGCTAACTCGATTTTAAAGCTGTTACCAAAAGGCTCGTCTCATTACTTAAACGGTAAGATCAATTTCTCTGGCACCGATATTCTGAGTTGTTCTGAAAGACAATTGAGAGGGATTCGTGGTGGCCGCATTGGTATGATCTTCCAAGAGCCTATGGTTTCCCTAAATCCGCTTCATCGAATTGGAAAACAGCTTGTTGAAACCTTAGCAATTCATCGTGGTATGCGAACCAACAAAGCACAAGCCTTGGCGATAGAGTGGCTTTCAAAGGTTGGCATTCGCTATCCTGAGCAAAAGATTTCAGCCTATCCGCACGAGCTATCTGGTGGAGAACGCCAGCGCGTGATGATCGCGATGGCACTGATCAATGAACCAGAGCTGCTTATTGCTGATGAGCCGACAACGGCTTTGGATGTATCGGTGCAAGCGCAGATCCTCGACCTTCTAAAAGACCTGCAGCAAGAGCTGGGTATGGCAATGCTTTTCATTACTCATGACTTGAGTATCGTTCGCAAGATTGCCGACAGAGTAGCAGTAATGAAAGATGGTCGCTTGGTCGAAAGTAACGACTGTCATACCCTGTTTAACGCGCCTGCTCACCCTTACACTCAAAAACTTATTAACTCTGATCCGAAAGGTTTGCCCGTTCCTGTGTCACCCGAAAGCAAACCGCTACTCGATGTAAATCAACTTCGTGTTTGGTTCCCGATCACGGGCGGTTTATTCAAGCGCACAATTTCTCATGTTAAAGCTGTGACCGACATGGAGTTCAATTTGAAGAAAGGGCACTCAATCGGTTTGGTTGGCGAAAGTGGTTCTGGTAAATCGACGACCGGTATGGCGATACTTAAGCTGGTAGATAGTGAAGGGTCAATCACCTACTCGAGTGAACAGCTTCAAGGTTTAGATCGAAAACAGATGCTTCCGTTTAGAAGCCGTATGCAAGTAGTCTTTCAAGACCCGTTTTCTGCGCTAAACCCGAGAATGTCGGTCGCTCAGGTGATTGGCGAAGGTTTGTTAGTGCATCAACAATTGGATGAGCACGAACTCGACCAACGTATCTGTGACGTAATGAAAGAGGTCGACTTAGACCCAGAAACTCGCCACCGTTACCCGAATGAGTTTTCTGGCGGGCAGAGGCAACGTATCGCCATTGCACGAGCTCTGATCCTTAAGCCAGAGTTTATCTTGCTAGATGAACCAACATCGTCATTAGACAGAACGGTACAAGCGCAAGTGTTAGATCTACTCAAGTCACTTCAAGAAAAGTATGGCCTGACCTATTTGTTTATCAGTCATGATTTGAATGTCGTGAAATCCTTGTGTCATTACACCATTGTCATGAAAGCTGGCGAGGTGATTGAGAAGGGTGACACTGAGACTTTGTTTGGTAATCCGCAGCATGAATATACTAAGCAGTTGGTGAGTCTTTCGAATGTTGGTGGTGTTTTATAACGCAGAGGGTTTGTTTAAAACAAATGGGCGCTGGATGAATTCAACATGGTCATTTTGTTGTTTTACGATTACACTGCGCCCAATATTTCAGAAGTACATATTTAGGTAGAGGTCACCATGGACCAAGAACATTACGAAGACGCTGACTACGAAGGCCAAGAGCTGGGCGAAGAAGGCGAAGAGATTGAAATTGAAGCAATTGGTATCGATGTTTCATCACAGCCAATCGAGCTCTACAAAGTGTTTAAAATAGCTAACCTAGTGAGTGGTGGCGGTGAAGCTAAACACATCATCTCTGAAGGCTACGTAGCAGTAAATGGTGAGCTTGAAACTCGAAAACGCCGCAAAATGTACGATGGCGATTTCTTTGAATTCAATCAAGAATACTATGTAGTGGTGTGTGACCAGCCAGTACAGGAAGAATCAGAAAAGCCGAAAAAGAAAGATGCGCCTAAAAAAGAGAACAAGGCGAAGAAAGGTCAGTCTAAAAAGGATTCTAAGAAGAAGGAATCTAAGAAAAGCAAAGCAGAAATGCTAAGCGCAAAGGCTGAACCAAAGAAAGAGAAAAAAGAGAAGAAACCGAAAAAGAAAGCGGATACGCCAAAGCCAACACGTGATGACAAAAGCGGCCGTAATTCGATTGAGTTCTTTTAAACTACAGTTCTAAACGACTGCTCTAAACTGCTTTTCTAAAACGAATCTTTTAAAACTATTCGTTTGAACATCAAGCAACGTTAGACCTAGGTTTTACGTTACGCAGATATCAAAAGGCTCACTAGTTAGTGAGCCTTTTTTGTATTTGTTTGCTAGCACAGCTAACGGCCAATAACGCTTATTCTCAGTGTCTTGTGTGAGAAGAAGTTAGCTCTGATGCACGTAACTGAGCAACGGCTTTCGCTAGTTCTAGCTGAGCTTGTGCAAAGTTAATGTCTATGTTGCCCTTGTTGATGTTCTCTAGAGCGGCATATTTCGCTTCTTCTGCGCGAGCGCGGTCAATGTCTTTACCATGCAAGGCCGTGTCGGCTAATAACGTAACCACATCCGGCTGAACTTCCAGCATCCCACCAGAGACATACAGCACTTGGCCTTCTGATTTAGGGTCTGTAACAAACACGGTTACGCCCGGTTTGATCTTACTGAGAAGCGGGGAGTGACCGGGGCGAATCCCCAGTTCACCGTCAGCGCCAGAAACGGCTAGGGCATACGCTGGACCTGAAAACAGCGTACCTTCCGCACTTACAATATTAAGTTGAAATGTATTATCTGTAATTCCGATAGCCATGGTGCACCTGCCTCTTAGAGTGATTTTGCTTTGTTAAGCACTTCGTCGATAGAGCCACAGTACAAGAACGCTTGCTCTGGGATATCGTCATATTCACCGCTCAATAGACCTTTAAAGCCTCTTAGTGTTTCGCTTAGCGGTACAAAGACACCTTTCTGACCAGTAAACACTTCGGCTACGTGGTAAGGCTGCGTTAAGAAACGTTCAATCTTACGAGCGCGAGATACGGTCTGTTTGTCTTCAGTAGACAGCTCATCCATACCAAGAATCGCGATGATGTCTTTTAGCTCTTTGTAGCGTTGCAGCGTTGTTTGTACTTTTTGTGCAATGTCGTAGTGCTCTTGGCCTACGATCAGCGGATCTAACTGACGTGACGTTGAATCTAACGGGTCAATCGCAGGGTATAGACCCAGTGCCGCGATGTTACGAGACAGTACAACGGTCGCATCTAAGTGAGCAAAGGTTGTTGCTGGCGATGGGTCAGTCAAGTCATCCGCAGGTACGTATACTGCTTGGATAGAGGTGATAGAGCCTTGTTTTGTTGACGTGATACGCTCTTGAAGTACGCCCATCTCTTCAGCCAGTGTTGGTTGGTAACCTACTGCTGAAGGCATACGACCTAGCAGAGCTGATACTTCTGTTCCCGCAAGCGTGTAACGGTAAATGTTATCAATGAACAACAGTACGTCACGACCTTCATCACGGAAGCGCTCAGCCATAGTTAGGCCTGTAAGTGCTACACGTAGACGGTTTCCCGGTGGCTCGTTCATTTGACCGTAAACCATGGCTACTTTGTCTAGTACACCTGCTTCTTTCATCTCGTAGTAGAAGTCGTTACCTTCACGAGTACGCTCACCTACACCGGTAAACACAGAAAGACCTGAGTGGGCTTTGGCGATGTTGTTGATAAGCTCCATCATGTTGACGGTTTTACCTACACCAGCACCACCGAACAGACCAATTTTACCACCCTTAGCGAATGGACAGATAAGGTCGATAACCTTAACGCCTGTTTCTAGAAGCTCAGTGCTGTTTGCTTGTTCTTCATAAGAAGGGGCTTCACGGTGAATCTCGTAGTTTTCTTTCTGACCGATTTCACCACACTCATCGATAGGTTGACCAAGCACGTTCATGATACGGCCTAGCGTTTCTTCGCCGACAGGAACCGTGATTGGAGAGCCTGTGTTTTCAACCGTTAGGCCACGACGTAAGCCATCTGACGTACCCATTGCAATACAACGAACGATATTGCTACCCAGTTGTTGTTGTACTTCCAATACTAACGAGCTTGCTTCGTCGCTAGTCACTTTCAATGCATCATAAACGCGTGGGCTGTTGCCGCCGCTGAACTCGACGTCAACCACCGCGCCGATTACTTTAACTATTTTTCCAACACTCATTCTTAAATCCTCAAATTCTGTTCTTGACCCAGTCTTTTCTAGCCCTAGACAGCTTGGGCACCTGAGACTATTTCACTCAGCTCTTGGGTAATGGCAGCCTGACGCGCCTTGTTGTAGACCAACTGCAAGTCATCAATGAGTTGGCCTGCGTTATCAGTCGCCGCTTTCATAGCGACCATTCGGGCTGCTTGCTCACAGGCAATGCTCTCAACAATGCCTTGATACACTTGCGATTCGATGTATCGATGTAACAGTTCTGAGAGTATGTCTTTGGGTGCTTGCTCATAGATGTAGTCCCAACGACGCGCTTTTTTAGGCTCACCACCTTCCTCAGAATCCGAAGGATGGGGGAGCAACTGCAAGGTCGTTGGCGCTTGAACCATGGTGTTGACGAACTGGTTGTAAACGAGATACAAGCTATCGATTTTACCTTCGTCGTAATGCCCGAGCATCGCATTCACCGTACCTAAGATGTCTTCTAACTTAGGTGTATCGCCAAGACCTGACGTTTGTGCAATAACGTTGCCGCCGCGTTGGAAGAACGAGATAGCCTTAGATCCCACTAAGGTTGTTTCTACCTCGACTCCCTTGGTGCGCCATTGCTCCATTTCTTCTAACACTTTCTTGAACAAGTTTGAGTTCAAGCCACCACACAAGCCGCGATCGGACGAGATAATGATGTAAGCGACACGCTTAGGTTCACGCTGTTGCAGGTAAGGGTGCTGGTACTCCAGGGAACCCGATGCAACATGAGAGATAACTTTTCGCATGTTCTCGGCGTAGGGCCGAGTTAGCGTCATGTTGTCTTGAACCTTGCGCATCTTACTTGCTGCAACCATTTCCATTGCGCTAGTGATTTTCTGAGTGTTACTAACACTGGCTATCTTGGTGCGAATTTCTTTAGTACTTGCCATAATCTGCTCCTATTTGTTTTGATTTCCAGCTAATAAACCGGAGCACTTACCAAGCTTTCATCCCAACAAAACCTTCTAGGATCTCTTTAAGAGCACCGTCGATTTCGTCATTGTAATCGCCTGTCGCGTTGATTTTTTCGAACAACGCAGGGTTCTGACCTTTGGCATAAGCAATCAGCTCTTCTTCAAAACGGGCAATGTTGTTTAGCTCAACACCGGCCAAGTAGCCTTTCTCTGCTGCGTAGATAACCGTTGCTTGCTCAGCGACTGACATTGGAGAGTATTGTTTTTGCTTCATTAATTCGGTAACACGCTCACCATGGTCTAGCTGTTTGCGCGTCATCTCATCTAAGTCAGAAGAGAACTGAGCAAAGGCCGCCAGCTCGCGATATTGAGCTAATGAAGTACGGATACCACCAGACAGTTTCTTGATGATCTTGCATTGCGCCGCACCACCCACACGAGATACCGAGATACCTGGGTCTACTGCAGGACGTAAGCCTGAGTTAAACAGTTGGGTTTGAAGGAAAACCTGACCATCAGTGATTGAGATTACGTTGGTTGGTACAAACGCTGATACATCACCCGCCTGAGTTTCAATAATAGGAAGCGCCGTTAATGAGCCTGTTTGGCCTTTCACTTCACCGTTAGTGAACTTCTCTACATACTCTGCATTCACTCGTGCTGCACGTTCTAGTAGGCGTGAGTGAAGGTAGAATACGTCGCCAGGGAAGGCTTCACGACCCGGTGGGCGTTTCAATAGCAATGAGATTTGACGGTAAGCAACGGCTTGTTTTGATAGGTCATCATAGATGATCAGCGCATCTTCACCGCGGTCACGGAAGTATTCACCCATGGTGCAACCCGCATAAGGGGCTAGGTATTGAAGCGCTGCAGACTCTGATGCTGATGCCACGACTACGATGGTGTTTTTTAGCGCATCGTGGTCTTCGAGTTTACGAACCACATTAGCGATAGTGGAGGCTTTTTGGCCAATCGCTACATACACACATTTGATGCCAGAATCTTTCTGATTGATGATCGCATCGATAGCTAACGCTGTTTTACCCGTCTGACGGTCACCAATGATAAGCTCACGTTGACCACGACCGATTGGCACCATGGTATCAACCGCTTTATAACCAGTTTGAATAGGTTGATCAACAGACTTACGTTCGATTACACCCGGTGCAATCACTTCTACAGGGTCGAGTCGGTCACAACTCACTGGGCCTTTGCCATCGATTGGCTCGCCTAATGTGTTGACTACACGACCAAGAAGTCCGTTACCTACAGGTACTTCTAAGATACGACCTGTACCTTTCACTTTCATACCTTCAGAGAGGTCAGTGTAGGGGCCCATAACCACCGCACCTACTGAGTGGGTATCGAGGTTAAGTGCGAGTGCGTATTTGCCACCTGGTAGCTCAATCATCTCGCCTTGCATAACATCAGCAAGGCCATTGATTGTGATGATGCCATCACGAACCGATACGATAGTGCCTTCATTGCGAGCCTCGGTGCTCACATTAAATTTCGAGATGCGTTCTTTGATTAGATCGCTGATTTCATTTGAATTTAATTGCATAATTGTTACCTATCTCGCGTGAAGTTGATGAGCCAATCGGTCAATTGATGTGTTTAAAGAACCATCGATAACGGTTTCACCCGCTTTGATGACCATTCCACCCACTAACGTGTCATCAATAACCTGCTTCATTTCAACCTGACGCTCTAATTTCTTCTCAAGTGCAGCTGTTAGTGACGTAACTTGATCTTGTGTCAGCATTTCTGAACTGGTGACAGTGACAGGCACTACACGTTCATGTTCGTCCTTTAGCTCGCAGTACAATTCAAACAGGTCTCTTACAACAGAAAGGCGGCCGTTCTCGGCCAAGACTCGAATGAGATTAATGACGTGGTCATCAACGAGTCCTTGGCAAATATGAATGATGAGGTTTGCCAGCTCTTCTGTTTGGTGTGTAGAAGCACCTTCTGCTGAAGAAATCTGACTAGCGATCGTTTCTTCTTCCGCGACAGCCACAAGAATGGACAGCATTGAGTGCCACTCTTGTAACTGGTTTTCACCTAAAGCAAATTCAAACGATGCTTTGGCGTAGGGATGAGCAATATTGGTGTAATCTGACATATTGCCTCTCCTTAGAGTTCGCTAATCATTTGGTCAACTAGCGCTCGGTTCGTTGCGGAATCTAGGTTTTTGCTAATCAGTTTCTGTGCACTTTGAATTACTGCGTCTGCCATATCTGCCTGAAGTTCACGGCGTATCTTTTGGCGTTCGCCTTCTAGCTCAGCTCTACCTTGTTCTAAGATGCGTGCCTTTTCTTGCTCGGCTTCTTGTTGCGCTAAGCTGATGATTTCATTGCGGCGTTTTCGGCCCTGTTCAATCAGTTCAGTCACATCTTTTCTTGCATCTTCGATGAGTTGCGCGCCATTTGATTTTGCTAGTTCTAGCTCTTTCGCAGCGTTCTCTGAGTGGCGTAAACCATCAGCGATTTCTTTTTGGCGCTCGTCTAACATCGCGGTGAGAGGGGGCCATACATATTTCATGCAGAGCCAAACAAAAATCACGAATGAGATTGCTTGTCCAAACATGCTTGCATTTAAGTTCATACCTTCCTCACTAAATCTTGATTATGTATAAATCGATCTTTCAAAGCGGTTTGATTAAGCCACGGCGAAGATGATGTATAGACCGATACCAACACCGATCATCGGTACTGCATCCACAAGACCCATCATGATGAAGAATTGAGTACGAAGCATTGGAGTAAGGTCTGGTTGACGCGCAACACCTTCAAGGTATTTACCTGCTAAGTTACCAATACCAGATGCTGCACCTGCTGCACCTAAACCGATCAGTAATGCACCTGCTACATATAAAACTGCGCTTACGATATCCATTTGTATCTCCGATAAATAATTTTTTAGTTAAATTTTTTAGTTATTAATTAGTGGTGTTCTTCTGTTGCCATACCTAAATAAACAACGGTCAGTACCATAAATATAAATGCTTGCAAGAATACGATTAATATGTGGAATAGTGCCCAAGGAACACTCAGTGCCCATTGCATCCACCATGGCATTAATGCGATCAGAATAAATATCATCTCACCTGCATACATGTTTCCAAATAATCGTAAGCCTAGTGATATAGGTTTTGAAATTAATGTTATTAATTCAAGAACTAAGTTAACAGGGTATAAAAGAGGGTTATCAAATGGCTGCGTAGTAAGCTCTTTGATAAAGCCTTTCAATCCTTTATTTTTAAATGTATAAGTCAACAGTAAGATAAATACACCGAGTGCCATCGACATTGGAATATTTACGTCCGCCGTTGGTAGATCTCTAAAGTGTTCTAGACCCATTGCACGACTTAATGCTGGTATGAAATCTATTGGTAATAAATCGACCGCGTTCATTAACAACACCCAAACAAAAGTGGTTAATGCCAGTGGCCCTATTAATTTATCCTCCGCTTGAAAAATCTCTTTTACTAGGTTGTTTACAAAATCAAATATCAGTTCGATAAAACATTGAAATCGACCTGGAACACCGCTGGTGCCCTTAGTCACTACGTATCGAAAAGCTCCAATAAACAGTAAACCCGTAATCCAAGATACCAACATCGAGTCGATGTTGAACGCCCAGAAACCATCACCTGTAGTTAAGAAGGTTAAGTGATGCTCTATGTATTCGTGAGCGGTAGTTACTTGATCCATACTACACGTACTCCGATCTTGTAGAGGCAGTAATAAATGGTGTTAAGAAGTACCCAACCATAGTGAGAATATATGCGTACAATATTACTGGGTTATCCAATTTGAAAAACTGGAACGCCAAGATAAACATTAAGAACGTATAAGTTATTTTCACGACACGACTCATTTGCATTAAGTCACGTAAACTATAATTAGGATTCTTGCGCACCTTTAGGCTTGCATATATAAAACCAAACAGCGGAGGTAGCATCGCAATTCCGATACCCAAAGCCGACGATTCCATATCTACTTTATTACCAAAAAACACTTCATATAAAACTACACCGACGGCTAATACTACTTGGCAGAGAACAACTCTTTTAGCAGCAACAAGAATGTCACCACTTATCCCATTAAGCCTCATAATAAAACCTTATATTTAACAGTGTAAGCTCATATAAAACACAGTTTGAATATGTCTTGCTACTCGCATTTACTTGTTAATAAAACTTTGCTTGTTAACAAAGAGATAATCTTGCTGGTTTTATATCTCCTGACGAAATAGAACGATATAAACTAATTCGCTCTCGTTTCGACAAAATATAAACTACGCCTAAAATTATGTTATCAAAACGACAAATATCGACATCAATAATTCCATTTTTGAAATGGGTGTTTTCCATTTATGAAAGTAATAATTCTGTCACTATAATCATGAATATTTCAGATGATTTACTGATAACTTTAAGTATTGATAACTGCTCGAATAAATCAGGGTCAAGCCAAGTGTGTTGAAGGCAATCAATTTATATTTTTCAGACACTTAAATTAACTTTTCATCAGAGGTAGAGTCGGACTCTAGATGTGTTAATTCATCACTATTTGGTTATTTATAGCGAGCAGCGTGCGCTTATTAACGCGGGAATATATATTTTTTATCTATTACTCATGAAGCGTGGAAAAACTGTGTCACATCAATGGTTATCCGCATTTTTGTTACTCATCGAGGTATTTATGGGCGGTTAGATTGGATGGTAAGGGGAAGAATTGAGAGTGTTAAAACCGTTTTTATGAAGTTCAAACTACACTTAAGAGCTTGTTGATAGTGGTTGATGCGGCCAGATAAAGCGTATTTTGAAGCAACAAATGGCAGTGTAGCACTGCCATTTGCTAAACCTTGTTTATGAAGCTTCATAGCTCAGATATTGAATACACAAGTCATGAAAAGCCTGTGCTTGTGGCGAGATCGTACGATCAGACAGTCTGAAAATGCCGATTTGTCGTTGCAAGGGTGGGTCAATTAGCGGAATCCACACCAAGCGGGTTTCATTGGTTGGGAAAGCCAGCTTAGGTAGCGTGGTCACGCCTATCCCGAGCTCTAACACCGAAAAAAGCGAGGTAATGTTCTCGACAGAGTACAGGGCTTGTTCGCTGAGCATGCGCGCAGGTGTTGGGTCCAGTAGGGTGCAAGTCCCGTTACGAATGAAGGGCTGCTTTAACAAGGTTTGCCATTCGATTCCTTCCCGTTGAGAGGCGATAGGGTTATCTTTGAGGCACACCACACCGATAGGATCAGAAAGCAAAGGCGTGAAGTCGATGCTCTCTTCTTCTAAATGGGAGCTATTACCGAGGGCAACATCCACCTCGCCAGAGAGTAATCTTGCTTCTACCCCTGCCGCATTATCATCAATCAAACTCACTTCTACATTCGGGTACTGCTCACAAAATGCCCCTAAAACACTAGGGATGAGTTTTGCGGCCACCGAAGGCACGCTCGCTATTCGAACTCTTCCTTGTTGTCCTGCTGCCGCTGCGCGTAAGTCATTGTCTAATGCTTTGTAAACGTTCAGAAATTGAATGATCTTGGGCAAACATATTTCTCCAAAAGGCGTCAGTGTCGATTTGTTGCCTGTTTCAAACAGAGGTTGGCCGAGTATTTTTTCCAACTCTTTTATCGAAGTCGAAAGTGCCGCTTGCGATCGATTTGCACGGTGAGATGCCGCTCTAAATCCACCTTCTTCGACCACCAAAACGAAATGTTTTAACTGTTGTAGCTTGATACTCATGGCGCGAATCCTTCTCTAGCCCTTGCTATACCTTACTTTTTGCAAGGTGATAGATTTTATTTATCAAATGCACAAAATTTACCGTTGGATTTATCAGGCGTCAAGGTGCAGTATTTAACCATCTTGAAACATAGTTGTTACAAAGTTGGATGAAATCGTGAACGCACAAACTAAAAAACACCCAGTAAAAACCTCTCTTTTTGCTTCAAAAGCACCACTAGAGTGGGCAATCGTTAATAACGGCACTCTATACACTGCGCAGATTCCAATCGATGAAACGGGCGCAGTAGTAGAAGGCGGTATTGAAGCGCAAACGCGTCAGACTTTTAACAATCTTGTTCATACCTTGGAGTGTGCAGGCGAATCGATGGATTCTGTGCTGCAGGTTCTGATTTACGTGACTGACCGTGAATACCTGAAAACGGTAAACAGCGTATACGGAGAATACTTCAACGCACCTTTTCCAAATCGTGCAGCAGTCGTTGTTGCAGGGCTAGCTAGAGAAGAGATGTTGGTTGAGTTCGTGGTTTATGCATCGGCGTCTCAACCTGAATAAATGGACTGTGAACTGAGGCAATTTGCCAATCAAAGCTGTTTGTCTACGCAGATCTTTACTAATACAAGCGAATAGTTTTACGTCTAGATACAAAATTAATACTTATTCTCTATATGAATTAACAATTTATTTATTAATTAATCCGATGGTTGCCAGACTCAACCGCAACCTAACGTTACAAGGACAGAATGATGACTCACTTACAGAATGTTCAAGCAGAAAACGCACTTTACATTGGCGGCGAATGGCAAGCGGGTGTAAGCACCGTAGCGAACATTAACCCATCAGATATTTCTGAAAATATTGGCAACTTTGCACAAGCAAGTGCTGAACAAGTTCAACAAGCGATTTCAGCGGCGAAACACGCTCAACCAGAGTGGAAAAAAACGCCGATTGAACGCAAGCAAGCGGTGCTTCAAGCGATTGGTGATGAGCTGATTGCCCGTTGTGATGAGCTGGGCACTTTGCTATCTCGTGAAGAAGGTAAGCCTTTTGCTGAAGGTCGCGGTGAGATTTACCGTGCAGGTCAGTTCTTCCAATACTTTGCGGCTGAAGTGCTTCGCCAAATTGGTGACAACGCAGATTCTGTACGCCCGGGTGTTTCTGTTGAAGTGACTCGCGAAGCGGTGGGCGTTATCGGCATTATCTCTCCTTGGAACTTCCCGACAGCAACAGCAGCTTGGAAAATTGCTCCAGCATTGGCTTTCGGTAACAGCGTTATTTGGAAACCAGCAAACCTAACACCAGCAAGTGCGGTCGCGCTTACAGAGATCATCCACCGCCAAGGTATCCCTGCAGGTACGTTTAACCTTGTACTGGGTAGCGGTTCAACAGTAGGTGATGCACTGATCAACTCTAAAGAAGTGAACGGTGTGAGCTTTACCGGTTCTGTTGATACGGGTCGTAAAGTGGCAGCGGCTACAGCGCCAAACTTCGTTCGATGCCAACTAGAAATGGGCAGTAAGAACGCACTTGTTATTGCTGACGATGCTGATATCCAAACTGCGGTTGATGCAACGATTGCAGGTTCTTTCTCTGGCGCAGGCCAAAAATGTACCGCGTCTTCTCGCCTTGTGGTTATGGATAGCATTCACGACCAATACGTTGAAGCACTGATTAAACGTATGAGCGAGCTGAAAGTGGGTCACGCACTGGAAGAGGGTGTGTTCATGGGCCCTGTCGTTGATGGCAACCAACTTGAAGCAAACCTAGGTTGGGTTGAGAAAGCACGTCAAAGCGGCGGTGAGCTGGCATTTGGTGGCGAACGCTTGAGTATGAAGCACGAAGGTTTCTACATGTCTCCAACGCTGTTCTTGAACACTAAGAACGATTGGGAAGTGAACCAAGAAGAAGTGTTCGCACCAATGGCAAGTGTGATTCGTGTCGCTGACCTAGAAGAAGCGATTGCGACAACCAACGACACTCGCTTCGGTCTAACAGGCGGCATCATTACTCAGAGCCTACGTACTAGCGCAATGTTCAAGCAACAAGCGCAGACCGGTTGTGTGATGGTCAACCTACCAACAGCAGGCACGGATTACCACGTACCGTTTGGTGGTCGTAAAGAGTCTAGCTTCGGTCCTCGTGAGCAAGGTCAATACGCGAAAGAGTTCTACACAGTGGTTAAGACGGCTTACCAACGTCCTTACTAATCCACTTTCTAAATAAGAATTGGATAGCTGAATTAACTTCCTAGCTATCCAGCTATCGAATTGGCCTGATTCACAGAGTCAGGCCAACATTCAAACCAAAGCAGCAAACGAACTTAGACAAGTGATTTAACCCATTTTTGAAAACATGTTATTTGAGCGTGTTTTCAAAACCGAGCTAGAACACTGAGCTTTCAATAGGAGTGGTTATGTACCAGCAACGGATTGTTATAGATGGATTGCAATACTGCAATTGGAACAGAGAATATTTCCAAACACTAAAGGCGAGCGGCATTACAGCAGTTCACGCTACCGCGGTTTACCACGAGACGGCTCGTGAAACCTTATCTCGCTTTGCAGAATGGAATTTAAGATTCGAGCAGAACGCAGACCTTATCATGCCGATTCACTCAATGGCTGATGTCGAGACTGCAAAAGCGACTGGCAAAGTCGGCATTTTCCTTGGTGCTCAAAACTGTTCTCCAATCGACGATGAGATCGGTCTTATCGAAGTGATGCGTAAGCAAGGTCTTTTGATCATGCAACTGACGTACAACAACCAGAGCTTATTGGCGACGGGTTGCTACGAGAAGAACGACACAGGTATTACTCGCTTTGGTAAACAAGCCATCGAAGAGATGAACCGAGTGGGCATGATCATAGATATGTCTCACAGTGCAGAGCGCTCAACACTTGAAGCTATCGACTTGTCTTCTCGTCCTATTTGTATCAGCCATGCGAACCCGACGTTTGCTCATGATGCACTACGAAATAAATCAAACGATGTAATTAAAGCTCTAACCGCACGCGGCGGCTTAATCGGATTCAGCTTGTACCCATTCCACCTACCAAACGGCAGCCAATGTACCTTGGAAGATTTCTGCCAGATGGTTGCGACTACGGCTGACATGGTCGGCGTAGAGCACCTGGGTATTGGCAGTGACCTATGCTTAAACCAACCTCAAGCCGTTCTTGAATGGATGAGAAATGGTCGTTGGTCGAAGGCAATGGACTACGGTGAAGGCTCTGCAAACAACTCAGGTTGGCCAGATGCGTTGCCTTGGTTCTGTGGTAGTGCGGGTATGGAAAACATATATAACGGATTGATGCGTCATGGTTTCAGCGAGTCTGAAGCTGGGCAAGTCTTGGGAGAAAACTGGTTTAACTTCTTGAAAGATGGCCTAGAGCCTCAAACCAAGGGTTAACGGTTTCTCGCGAGCGATCATCGAATTAGCAGCCTTCTAACAAACGTTCAATAAGCAAGTGCTGCTTAAACCAATTTCACTATTCAAAAGGAACAACGGTCTATTTCGCAACGCGGTAACCCAAACATGGATTAGCCTGCCCAACACAAAAAACAATAGGGCAGGTGTTAAATACACCCTTGTAGTCATCATTCAAATGACAGCTGCAAAGAAACCTCTGGAGTCAGAGTATGTCTGATTTAACCAATAGCGTGAAATCTTCAAGCTTAAATGCGGGTCAAGCACACACAACAATTAATGCAAAAAGCAACACAAACGAGTCTGAGTCTACGTCAGACAAATTAGGCCTATCCAACCCAGCACTTTGGTACAGCGGCGGTTTTATCGCTCTGTTCGTGGCACTTGCTCTATTTGATGGCGAGCTGTTATCAAGCCTAGTAAATACGGGCTTTGCATGGTCTGTAAAAGTATTCGGTCCTTACTGGCAAATGCTTCTTCTTCTGACTTTTCTTATTGGTCTTGGCCTGGCGGCAGGGCGAACAGGCAAGGTTATCCTAGGCGGCATCGCTAAACCTGAAATGGACGGCTTCCGTTGGATGGCGATCATCTTCTGTACGCTACTGGCAGGTGGCGGTGTATTTTGGGCAGCAGCAGAGCCTATTGCTCACTACGTTAGCCCACCACCATTGTACGGCGCACAAGAAAACGCACAGCAAGGCGCGGTGAATGCTTTATCGCAATCCTTCATGCACTGGGGTTTTCTAGCATGGGCCATTGTCGGTAGCTTAACGTCTATTGTGGTGATGCACCTTCACTACGACAAAGGCTTACCGCTTAAACCTCGTATTTTGCTTTACCCAGTTTTAGGCGAGCGAGCATTGAAAGGTCACACCGGCGCATTGATTGATGCATGTTGTATTGTCGCAGTAGCGGCGGGCACCATTGGTCCTATCGGCTTCTTAGGCTTGCAAGTGAGCTACGCACTGAACGCACTGTTTGATATTCCTGATGGCTTCACGACGCAGCTTATCATCATCCTGTTCGCTATCGTTCTATACACATTGTCGGCATTAAGTGGCCTTAACCGTGGAATGCAAATGCTAAGCCGTTACAACGTGATTCTGGCAATGGCATTGATGGTCTACATCCTGATCTTTGGCCCTACAAACTTTATCTTTAACGGCTACATTCAAGGTGTAGGCAGCATGATCGATAACTTCATCCCAATGGCGACATACCGTGGTGACGAGGGGTGGTTGAGCTGGTGGACAGTATTCTTCTGGGGTTGGTTCTTAGGTTACGGCCCAATGATGGCAATCTTCATCGCACGTATTTCACGCGGTCGTAGTATTCGCCAATTGGTATCAACCATTCATAGACAGAACCTTA
>NZ_JBFRVF010000044.1:0-44169 GCF_041475025.1 Vibrio sp. 10N.222.49.C12
CCTCCTCCTACTCGATTTTTAGTTTGTTTAGATACGGTTAAACGAGATTTCGTCATCCTCAAGAGGGAGGAACGACCGAGTTGGGGATCTAGCTTTTGATACCTAAGTAACGCTCAACGAATTGAAGCCGTTCTTCGACTGGCATAAACGGCACTTCAACCACCTCATAACCAAGTTCTTGGTAGACTCTTTCTAACGCGTGGTGAATCTCTAACGCCTCCTCAAACGGATAAGGTCTCACATCATCTTGTACATAAATTGAAGCCTCAGGGCGACAGAACAACACTTGGGGGTGATAACCTTGGCTCGCTTCTCGGTAGGTTGTGTTTGTCTCTAGTTTCGCCTGAGCCAAGTAGCCACAGATATCTGGAATGGCGCGATCGAGAAAGGCAACAGGATGCTGACTGGCTTGGTCTTTGTGTTCGCTCATGACGGTTAAACATAGGCGAGCAAAGCCGGGAAGGTCTACCCAAGGTAAGATACCGTTCTCAAGTTGACTCTGCTGTTCGATTAACTGGCGAGAGGACTCAGCGAAGGTGGGGTAACCCGCATCACCCAAAGCATTGATCAATGTGGTTTTTCCGGCGCCAGGGCCGCCAGTAATAATGATTGGGTTCATACGGGCTTATCTTTATTTGTGCCTACGGGCGTTATTTCTGGTTTAGTTGAGCAAGGAACTTATCCGATTCGGCAATCGCTGCATTCATCTGCTCTATTGCATAGGCGATGTCTTTTTCTAAGCTCATAAACTCACCTTGCAGTGAACCGACAGCGCTCGCATTGAGGTTGTGCTTCAAGTAAAGCGTGTTGTCGCGAAGGGTATTGAGCACGGGGTCCATTTTCTTCTCGGCGCGCTTCATTGCTGACAGCATCTTTTGGTAAGACGATTTAGTTTCACGAAGCTTTTGCTCGCTCGAGCGGCGCAGTGAATCACTGGTGTAGAGATCTAACTCACTCTGCCACTCTTCAAACAGCGCATCCGACACATCTTCAATCGCAGCAATGCGGTCACTGACATTTTGCGCGGCTTTCTCGCTGTCTTGGTATTTATCGTTGATTTGGTTGTACATGTCTTCAAGGTCGCCGCCACTGAAATTAGTCAGGCTACTCAAGGCTTCAAGTGCGCTGGTAAACTCTTCCTGAGCATCCTGCTGCGACTCTTTAGCGTCTTCCACTCTATCGACCATAATGTCACGCTTGTGATAGCCCACTTGCTCCATGGCGGAGTAATAAGCTGACTGGCATCCAGTAAGAGTAAAAATAGAGAGGACTATAACTATTAAATAAGGCATCCTAGTTTCCTATAGTTAAATAATATCAATCGTAGTAAATAACCGCTCAACCTAGCTTGTTAAAATGCTCGATAACGGCGTTAGAATTTTTGATTGTAGAATAACTACTTGTCAAAAAACTCTGCCTTGTTCTCAAGCCTTTTTCCTACGCTATTTTTGAACACTTATTCACTGTGATTGATATATCGGAATAATAATTAGGACTATGAACGAGTTACAAGGGAGTTACAAGTTGAAGATAAAAAAGGTCGCCACACTCAGTATTCAGTTTTCTCGCTATCTTTTGGCGCGAATGACGCATGATAGAGTCAACGTGAATGCCGGGTACTTGGCGTACATTACTTTGCTCTCAATTGTGCCGATGTTGACGGTTCTGCTCTCTATTTTGTCGTCATTCTCAATTTTTGCTGATGTTGGGCTCGTGATTCAAAACTTCGTTATTACCAACTTTGTTCCTGCGTCTGGGGATGCGGTGCATGGTGCCTTGTTAGAGTTTGTCGCCAATACTGGCAAAATGACAGCGGTAGGTAGTGTGTTCTTATTCATTGCAGCGCTGATGCTGATCTCGAATATTGATAAGAACTTAAACTACATCTGGCGTGTCGATGAGAAGCGACGAGCGGTGCTGTCTTTCTCTATGTACTGGATGGTGCTCACGCTTGGACCTATTTTAGTTGGGGCGAGCATTGCAGCCACTTCTTATGTGACATCATTGAGCTTGTTGCAAAACGAAGTGGTGTCTGGCGCCTTTAACACCGTGATTCGCAAACTTCCTTTGATTCTCTCTTTCTTTGCGTTTTTCGGTCTGTACCTGTTGGTTCCCAACAAAAAGATACACTTTTCTCATGCGGCGGCGGGCTCTCTGGTTGCGGCTCTGTTGTTCGAACTCAGTAAGAAAGGCTTCGCGGCTTACATTACTCAATTCCCTTCTTACCAATTGATTTATGGCGCATTAGCGGCGATTCCCATTCTTTTTGTCTGGGTTTATTTGTGCTGGTTGATTGTGCTGGTGGGTGCTGAGGTGACCGCTGCATTGGGTGAGCAGGAACAGTGGAGTGACTCGAAAGAAATGGTACACTCGTCGGATAAAGACAAAATCACAGAGCAAGGAAACAACAGTGATAGCACTGATCCAGAGAGTAAGTGAAGCTGCCGTCCGTGTTGATGGCGAAGTAGTTGGTGAGATTGAACAAGGCTTATTAGTTTTGTTAGGCGTAGAAAAAGGTGACGACGAAGCCAAAGCCAAACGTTTGATGGAACGAGTGACCACTTATCGTGTCTTTGGAGACGAAGACGATAAAATGAACCTCAACGTGAAGCAAGTAGAAGGTAAGGTATTAGTGGTGTCTCAATTCACTCTGCCGGCCGATACCAAGAAAGGGACTCGAGCAGGGTTCTCTCGTGGTGCTCACCCAGAAGATGCGGAGCGTCTTTATAACTATTTCTCTGACCAGTGTGAATCAGTGTTACCAACGGAACGTGGCCGATTCGCAGCCGACATGAAAGTGTCTTTGGTTAATGATGGCCCAGTGACATTCTGGCTGCAGGTTTAGGCTTAAAGGAATAAGCATGTTTAAACTGATAACACCGACCACCGAAAATCAACTGAACAAGTATTACCATTTTCGTTGGCAGATGCTGCGTGAACCTTGGCGAATGCCGGTAGGTTCCGAGCGCGATGAATATGACCCAATGAGTCACCATCGCATGATTGTTGATGGTCGTGGTCGCCCAATGGCGATTGGTCGTCTGTATATCACCCCAGATCTGGAAGGTCAGATCCGCTATATGGCGGTGAAGAAATCTCGCCAAAGTAAAGGCATGGGTTCGTTGATTCTAGTCGCACTTGAGTCATTGGCTCGCCAAGAAGGTGCTAAGCGCTTGGTGTGTAATGCACGTGAAGATGCGATCTCATTCTATGAGAAGAATGAATTTGAACGTCGCGGTGAGATTAACGATCAACGTGGCCCTGTGCGTCACCAACAGATGGTTAAGCATCTTGACCCAATGGCAGACGTTCTGCGTAAGCCTGAGTGGTGTAATGAGCTTCAGCAGCGCTGGGAACATCAGATCCCGATCAGTGACAAGATGGGCATCAAGATCAACCAATACACGGGTTACCAATTTGAGTGTAGTGCTCAGCTGAATCCCAACTTGAACCCGCATAATACCATGTTTGCAGGCTCTGCCTTTACCTTAGCGACCTTAACTGGTTGGGGTATGACTTGGCTATTGATGAAAGAGCGTGGGTTGACCGGTGATATCGTACTGGCAGACAGTAATATTCGTTATCGTCACCCAGTTGAGCAAAACCCTGTTGCCTCTACTTCATTGGATGGGATCAGTGGTGACTTGGACCGCCTTGCGTCAGGAAGAAAGGCGCGTATCATCATTCACGTGACCATTCATAGCGGCGATGTGGAAGCGGTAGAGTTTACGGGAACCTATATGCTGATCCCTGACTATAAAAAGATACTTTCGACAGATTCAAATGGGAGCGAATAGCTAACACCGGTAATACTGTAAAGATTGACTGAAAGCGCTACTCCTGAGGAGTGGCGCTTTTTTGTTGGCAGTCGTTAATCTCCGAATACTCAGCTTGGGTGAGCTTTCCTGAGATTTGATGACATGGGTCCGATAGGGTAATCGAGAGGGTGTGTTGCTCGGCTTTAAGCAAGTCGAGTTCTCCAGAAGCCTCGCCATTGAGCGTTTGAACCCTTTGTTCGCCTTGCTCTGCTGCTGACGTACCAATAATGTGCATCGGTTCGAGAGTGAAGCGCCCACGGTCAAAATGCGCATTAAGCTCTGGAATTTCAAACACGTTATCAGTCGATGTTTCAGAAAGCTTGTCATTAAAGGTCATCACACCCTGGCGAACGCTGCCAGTGAGTTGCCCTGTGGTTGAGTAACCGAGCATCAGTGAGTCGCCATATAAACCTGCGGCTTGAAGTTCAAACTCGCCATAGCCGGTTGCATCGAGTGGTAATTCAAGTCGCTGCAGCATAGGCGCAATGGGTAACCCATCGGCAGAAATATCTAAGCTCCATGGCTTGCTGATTTGGTTAAAATCGAGCGTTGCATTGGCTTCAATGTAGCCATTCCTGAGTGGTGCAAACAGACGAGTCAGCGTCCATTTTCCTTGTTCGCTATTCATCTCAACCACAGGCTGTGCGCTGAGAATATTTTGGTAGCTGGCATCATTGGCGCTCGCCATCAGCTTCCCTTGCCACAAGCCCAGTTTTCTATCTTGCAGCAGTTGAACTTGATGCCCCTCGACATGTAATCCAGAGACCTGCCAGTAAGGCGTTTGTGCTAGTTGGATAAGTTGGCTGCGTTCTATATTAAGTCGGTTAATCTCGACGTTCTGGAGCTGTGTGAGCCAAGGCAATAGGCGAGCGGCCGGTAGAGGGCTATCTTGGTTTTCGGTAATCCACTTGATGCCTTGCAGGTCGAGCTGCGCCAATTGAATGCTGCTAGGGGCGACTTCGCCATTGAGCTGAACAGTGCCCTGCAGGAATTGAGTATAGAAATCCTCAATCAGAATCCGGTTTGCTTCTAGGTTGAGCTTGAGGCTTGGCTCGATGAACATGTCATCATCAATGGTCACTCCTTCTGCCTGTAGAGAAAAAATGGCTTTCTGTTGTTTCCAGATTTCAAAAGGCAGTTGGATATTTTCTAATGAGGCATCAAAGGCAGCGAGGTGGCCATCTTGCCACTCTACGTCGCTGCGTAGAATATCTAAGCTATTGATGTGATTGATCTGAATACCTGCCACATCCCATTCTTTGCTTAGTAGGTTTTGGGTCTGCTTCTGATTGAGTCGTAATCCATCGACGGTCACGTTCACCAACGACCAATCTTGTTGATACTGCTCTGCTTGACCGGAAATCTTGGCGCCACGCCAGTCAAATGAAGCACCATAAAGCGTGCTATCGCTAGGTTTTAAGTCTAGGTCAATCAACAGATTATCGAATGCTTCACCTTGCCAATACAGTTGTGAGGCAGAGAGTTGGGTTTTTCCATAAGGGAGAAGTGAGTTGTCGTTGTTCCATTTTGGGGCGGAGATCTGCAGGTCGATGCCTCGCGCATTAAACTCTGGCGTCGAAAAGTCGAGATTGTTGATGGCCAGCTGGTGGAGCTTGATGTTTAGCTTGGTAAATAAAGAAGTCAGTGTTTTTAGATCGTCTGCCTCTAATTGTAGGCCGCTGATCAAAACAGATTCAAAGACCAGTTTGGCCTCTGTCATCGAGCTGGGGCTGAACCAAAGATCGATCTTGTCGATATACAGAGGTGTTTGCTTTTCTGGTAGGCTTTGGGTAATGCCCATTAAGGTGATGTGATAAGGCGCCTGATACTCAACATCTTCAATGAATACAGGTTGTTCAATCGTATGTTTGATAAAAAAGTTGGCAACATCCGCACGGTATTGGGTCTGCAGGCTTAATAGCAGCGCTGCGATAGTTGCAACGGCGATAGCCAACACAATGCCGAACACCATGAATACCTTTTTCATTCCCTGAAAGCCTTAAATTTCAATAGTCTTAAAACAGAGTGGAACAAAAAGGGTCAAGCATCAACAAAAAAGCCCCTCAAAAGAGGGGCTTGCTACAAAAATATCATTTTAAATTGGGCGTTTGCTTTTGGCTAAGCCCGAGCAGATGGTTGGATTAGTCCAGTTGAGGACCAGCTGCAACCAGTGACTTACCTTCAGCGTTGTCTGTGTACTTATCAAAGTTGTTGATGAAGCGCTCGGCTAGATCTTTCGCTTTGCTTTCCCATTGTAGAGGGTCAGTGTACGTATCGCGTGGGTCAAGGATCGCTGGGTCAACATCGTGCAGCGCTAGTGGCACTTCTAGGTTAAACATAGGGATAACCTTAGTTTCAGCGTTGTCGATTGAGCCATCTAGGATAGCGTCGATGATGCCTCGCGTATCTTGGATAGAGATACGTTTACCAGTACCGTTCCAACCTGTGTTCACTAGGTAAGCTTCAGCGCCAGCTGCTTCCATACGCTTCACAAGCACTTCAGCGTACTGAGTTGGGTGGAGAGTTAAGAATGCCGCACCAAATGCCGCAGAGAACGTTGGCGTTGGCTCAGTAATACCACGCTCAGTGCCCGCTAGTTTTGCAGTGAAGCCAGATAGGAAGTGGTACTTCGTTTGTTCTGGAGTCAGTTTAGAAACGGGTGGCAGTACACCGAATGCATCAGCAGTCAGGAAGATAACCTTTTGAGCGTGACCGGCTTTTGATACTGGTTTAACGATGTTATCGATGTGGTGAATCGGGTAAGAAACACGAGTGTTCTCAGTTTTTGAACCGTCATCAAAATCGATAGAACCATCACCACGAACCGTTACGTTTTCTAGTAGTGCATCACGACGGATTGCATTGTAGATTTCAGGTTCTGCTTCTTTAGATAGACGAATCGTCTTCGCGTAACAACCACCTTCGAAGTTGAAGATACCATCGTCATCCCAACCGTGCTCATCATCACCGATTAGCTCACGCTTAGGATCGGTTGAAAGCGTAGTTTTACCTGTACCAGATAGACCGAAGAAGATGGCTACATCGCCTTTCTCGCCGACGTTTGCACTACAGTGCATTGAAGCAATGCCTTGCAGAGGAAGCAGGTAGTTCATCATTGCGAACATGCCTTTCTTCATCTCACCGCCGTACCAAGTACCACCGATGATTTGAACGCGCTCTGTTAGGTTGAAAGCAACGAAGTTTTCAGAGTTTAGACCCTGCTTTTCCCAGTTAGGGTTAGTTGTTTTAGCACCGTTCATTACCACGAAATCAGGTTCGAACGTTGCTAGTTCTTCGTCGGTTGGACGAATGAACATGTTCTTAACGAAGTGCGCTTGCCACGCTACTTCAGTGATAATACGCACACTTAAACGCGTATCTGGGTTAGCACCACAATAACCGTCGATGACAAACAGACGCTTGCCAGATAGCTGAGTTGTTACAAGCTCTTTCAGCTCGTCCCATACTTCAGTGGTAATCGGTTTGTTGTCATTTTTGCCTTGATCTGACCACCACATGGTATCGCGTGTTGTGTCATCTTTAACAATGTACTTATCTTTTGGTGAGCGGCCAGTAAAGATACCAGTATCAACCGCAACGGAGCCTAGTTCCGTTACTACGCCTTTTTCGTAGCCTTCTAGACCCGGCAGTGTTTCTTCAACGAATAACTGCTCGTAGCTAGGATTACGAAGAACTTCGGTAACGCCAGTCAGTCCGTGCTTAGTTAGATCAATTTGTGCAGCCTTAGTATGTTCCATAACGGTCATAGGTGCTCCTTGTAGGATATTTTGTAGGGATTTTGTAATAATTTTTTATTGTTATCTGCTCACCATGCTAGCAACGAGGCTCGGGGGAAACAGGGATATAGCTCAAAAAATATCCATATTAGCCATGGGGTTTTAAGCGTCTCGTCACATATTGGCCCAACTAGTCTATCCTGTACGCAAACCTTTGCGCTAGGGGCGAGAACATTATTAATTGATTAAAATTAAGCGGTGATTTTATTACGAGATGTTACGGAGTTTGCGCTATTTTGATCACAAAAAAGGCCAGCTGAGTGCTGACCTTTTTGGGGTAAATTACGTGTTTTTGGTACGCCGTAAATTAATGAACCGTATTGCTGCCTTTATCTGCTGCTTCTGCGTACAGTGCATCAACATCATTCTTGTCGAACGAGTAGTTTGTGCCACAGTAATCGCAGTGTAGACCAACGCTTCCTTCGGTGCTTAGGATGTCGTAGATCTCTTCTTGAGCAACAGTAATGATTGCTGCTGCACTTCGATCGCGTGAACAGCCACAGAAGAACTCAACCGGTTGTGGTGTGAATAGCTGTACTTTCTCTTGGTTGTACAAACGGTAAAGCAGTTCGTTCGCTTCTAGAGTGAATAGCTCTTCGTTTTTCACGGTGTCTGTTAGTTGCTCTAGGTGCTCGAAGTCGTCTGGAGTACCGGTGCCGTCAGGCATTACTTGTAGCAACATACCTGCAGCGTGTGCTTTGCCTTCATGCTCGCCAGTGCGCAGCCATAGACGAGTCTTAAGCTGTTCAGAGTTAGCGAAGTAGCCTTCAAGAACTTGTGCAAGCGTGTCACCTTCAAGACCAACGATACCTTGGTAACGCTCACCTTTCTTAGGATCGATAGTGATCACTAGATGACCTTTACCCATTAGGGCGTGTAGACCTGCGTCGTCTGCGATATCGCCTTCAAAGCGAGCAACACCACGGATCTTCTGATCGTGATCGCCATTGATAACTGCTAGAGATACTGGGCCGTCACCTTGCAGCTGCATCGTGATAGAACCTTCAAACTTTAGGGTCGCCGTTAGTAGCGTCGTTGAAACCAGTAGCTCACCCAACAGCTTTTGTACTGGAGCTGGGTATTCCTTGCTAGAAATAATCTGTTGGTACGCTTCGTCCATCTGTACCAATTCACCACGTACTGATAGGTCTTCAAATAGGTAGCGATTTAAAACATTACTTGTAGACATTGGGTCTGCCATTTGGCTATTCCTTCTAGCTTATTGAGTCTTGAACTTGATGATGTCACGACGTTGCTTTTTATCTGGACGACGTTCTGGTGCTGGGCTATGAGCATTTAGCTTGCGCTGTTGTGCAAACTCTTCTCTTTTTGCCAAGCTTTCGGTGGTTTCTTCATAGAGGGTTTGAGCGATCGGGGCTCCACCACGATGGGCTGAGATTTTCTCGATCGTTACCGTCTTTTCTTCATTACCTTGGCGCAGTGTAATCACAGCCCCAAGTTCGACAATTTTACTTGGCTTGCTGCGCTGACCATTATAGTGGACTTTGCCACCATCGACCATGTTGCGAGCAATAGACCGGGTTTTGTAAAAACGAGCTGCCCACAACCATTTATCGAGTCTGACAGCTTCATTAGCAGTTTTCATATAGGGCTGTGCCTTATTAAGTGAGAAATGAATGCGGTTTAACTGTAACGAACAGTGCGCAACATGTTTTTGATGATGCTTATCACATTAAGTAGAAGCTTAAAGTGGAGGCGGTTGGCATTTTTTTCAAGTCATAATACAAAATAGCCATGTTATGCCGATTTATCGATTTGCTATGATATAGTTCAGGATCTTATTGCTTAAATAAGCTTGGTATCGAACGAATGAATAAAAAAGCTGAAAGTTTAATGATTTGCAGCGTTTGTCGTCATGAAAAGGGACTAGGAAAGTGAACTTTTTAGAGCTCAAAAATCGCGTAGGGAATTCTCCTATGTTGAGCCGCTTATTAGAGAATGGATTTGTACTTCAGCAGAAACTAAGCTTAGCGACCTGTTGTGTATTGATTGCAGCTTCCGCATGGATCATAGGACAGCTTGCATGGTTTATCGAACCTGCTGAGCAAACTGTCGCGCCTTGGGCTGCAACGGCTTCATCATCTTCAGCACCTCAATCGACCCTTGATATTTCTTCTTTGCAGCAGAGCAACATGTTTGGTGTTTACAACCCAAGCACGCCCGCTGTGGTTGAACAGCAAGTTATCCAAGATGCGCCTAAGACGCGATTAAACCTCGTTTTAGTGGGTGCAGTCGCGAGCTCGAATCCAAAACTGAGCTTAGCGGTGATCGCCAATCGCGGCACGCAAGCGACCTACGGAATTAATGAAGAGATTGAAGGCACTCGAGCCAAGTTAAAAGCGGTATTAATCGACCGCGTTATCATTGATAACTCAGGACGAGACGAAACCTTGATGCTTGAAGGTATTGAGTACAAGCGTTTGGCTGTATCAGCGCCTGCGCCACCTCGTAGCTCTTCTTCGGTTCGTGGTAATAATCCGGCTTCAGCAGAAGAGAAGCTTGATGAAATTAAAGCGAAGATAATGAAAGATCCGCAACAAATCTTCCAATATGTTCGACTGTCTCAGGTGAAGCGTGACGATAAAGTGATCGGTTATCGTGTGAGCCCTGGCAAAGATTCAGAACTTTTTAACTCTGTTGGGCTCCAAAACGGAGATATTGCCACTCAGTTAAATGGACAAGACCTGACAGACCCTGCTGCTATGGGCAACATATTCCGTTCCATCTCAGAACTAACAGAGCTAAATCTGGTGGTCGAGAGAGATGGTCAACAACATGAAGTGTTTATTGAATTTTAAAACTTTGCGTCTAACGAAGGACGAAAGTGTAGGAGAAGTACGTGAAGCATTGGTTTAAGAAAAGTGCATGGTTATTGGCAGGAAGCTTGATCTGCACACCCGCAGCCATCGCGAGTGATTTTAGTGCCAGCTTTAAGGGCACTGACATTCAAGAGTTTATTAATATTGTTGGCCGCAACTTAGAGAAGACGATCATCGTTGACCCTTCGGTACGCGGGAAAATTGATGTGCGCAGTTATGATGTACTCAATGAAGAGCAATATTACAGCTTCTTCTTAAACGTACTAGAGGTGTATGGCTACGCAGTCGTTGAAATGGACTCGGGTGTTCTTAAGATCATCAAAGCCAAAGACTCTAAAACTTCGGCGATCCCCGTTGTTGGTGACCGTGATTCAATCACTGGTGATAGCGTAGTGACGCGTGTAGTGACGGTTCGTAATGTATCGGTTCGTGAACTTTCTCCTCTGCTTCGTCAACTAAACGACAATGCAGGCGCGGGTAACGTTGTGCACTACGACCCAGCCAACATCATCCTTATTACAGGCCGAGCGGCGGTAGTAAACCGTTTAGCTGAAATCATCAAGCGTGTTGACCAAGCGGGTGATAAAGAGATTGAAGTCGTTGAGCTAAAGAATGCTTCTGCGGCAGAAATGGTACGTATCGTTGATGCACTAAGCAAAACCACAGATGCCCAAAACACACCAGCCTTCCTACAACCTAAATTAGTTGCCGATGAACGTACCAATGCGATCCTTATCTCAGGTGACCCTAAGGTACGTAGCCGTTTAAGAAGGTTGATTGAACAGCTTGATGTGGAAATGGCAACCAAGGGCAACAACCAAGTAATTTACCTTAAATACGCCAAAGCAGAAGATTTAGTCGATGTGCTGAAAGGCGTGTCGGACAACCTGCAATCAGAGAAGCAAACATCAACTAAAGGTAGCTCATCTCAACGTGACAAAGTGGTGATCTCAGCTCACAGTGATACCAACTCTTTGGTTATTACCGCCCAACCAGACATCATGAACGCGCTGCAAGATGTGATCGCACAGTTGGATATTCGTCGTGCTCAAGTATTGATTGAAGCCCTAATTGTCGAGATGGCAGAGGGTGATGGCATTAACCTTGGTGTGCAATGGGGTAACCTTGATACTGGTGCTGTGATTCAGTATGGCAACACAGGTGCGTCAATCGGTGGCGTAATGGTTGGTTTAGAAGAAGCGAAAGACACTGAAACGACCACCGCAGTCTATGATGATAATGGCGCCTTTTTGCGTAATGAAACGACCACAGAATCCGGTGACTACTCAACGTTAGCTTCTGCTCTTTCTGGCGTTAATGGCGCGGCAATGAGCGTAGTGATGGGTGACTGGACTGCCTTGATCAGTGCAGTAGCGACCGATTCAAATTCAAATATCCTATCTTCTCCAAGTATCACCGTGATGGATAACGGCGAAGCGTCGTTCATTGTGGGCGAAGAGGTGCCTGTTTTAACTGGCTCGACCGCAGGCTCAAGTAACGATAACCCATTCCAAACGGTTGAACGTAAAGAAGTGGGTATCAAGCTAAAAGTCGTGCCACAAATCAATGAAGGTGACTCAGTTCAGTTGCAAATAGAACAAGAAGTATCGAACGTATTAGGCGCAAACGGGGCAGTAGATGTTCGTTTTGCTAAGCGTCAGCTAAATACGTCAGTGATTGTTCAAGACGGTCAAATGCTGGTGCTGGGTGGCTTGATTGACGAGCGAGCGCTGGAAAGTGAATCTAAGGTGCCGTTCTTGGGCGATATCCCTGTTCTAGGACACCTGTTCAAATCAACCAGTACTCAGGTTGAGAAAAAGAACCTAATGGTCTTCATCAAACCAACCATTATTCGTGATGGTATGACAGCCGATGGTATCACGCAGCGTAAATACAACTTCATCCGTGCTGAGCAGTTGTACAAGGCTGAGCAAGGACTGAAATTAATGGCAGACGATAACATCCCGGTACTGCCTAAATTTGGCGAAAGCATGAATTACCCGGCTGAACTTCAAGCCTTCATTGATCAGATGGAAACAGAATAATGGCTGAATTGGTAGGGGCGGCACGTACTTATCAGCGCTTGCCGTTTAGCTTTGCGAATCGCTATAAGATGGTGTTGGAGTATCAACATCCAGAGCGCGCACCGATACTTTATTATGTTGAGCCACTGAAATCGGCGGCGATCATTGAAGTGAGTCGAGTGGTGAAAAATGGTTTCACGCCACAAGCGATTACTCTCGATGAGTTTGATAAAAAACTGACCGATGCTTATCAGCGTGACTCGTCAGAAGCTCGTCAGCTCATGGAAGACATTGGTGCTGATAGTGATGACTTCTTCTCACTAGCGGAAGAACTGCCTCAAGACGAAGACTTACTTGAATCAGAAGACGACGCGCCAATCATCAAGTTAATCAATGCGATGCTGGGTGAGGCGATCAAAGAAGGTGCTTCGGATATTCATATCGAAACCTTTGAAAAGTCACTTTGTATCCGTTTCCGAGTTGATGGTGTGCTGCGTGATGTTCTAGCGCCAAGCCGTAAACTGGCTCCGCTATTGGTTTCACGTGTCAAGGTTATGGCTAAACTGGATATTGCGGAAAAACGCGTGCCACAAGATGGCCGTATCTCTCTGCGTATTGGTGGCCGAGCGGTTGATGTTCGTGTTTCAACCATGCCTTCTTCGCACGGTGAGCGTGTGGTAATGCGTCTGTTGGACAAAAACGCCACTCGTCTAGACTTGCACAGTTTAGGTATGACAGCAGAAAACCATGAAAACTTCCGTAAGCTGATTCAGCGCCCACATGGCATTATCTTGGTGACTGGCCCGACAGGCTCAGGTAAATCAACCACTTTGTACGCTGGCCTGCAAGAGCTTAACAGCAACGAACGCAACATCCTTACCGTTGAAGACCCAATTGAATTTGATATTGATGGCATTGGTCAAACACAAGTGAACCCTAAGGTTGATATGACCTTTGCGCGTGGTTTACGTGCGATTCTTCGTCAAGATCCCGATGTGGTAATGATTGGTGAGATACGTGACTTAGAGACCGCAGAGATCGCTGTTCAAGCCTCTTTGACCGGTCACTTAGTGATGTCGACCCTTCACACCAATACGGCAATCGGTGCAATTACGCGTCTGCGTGATATGGGCATCGAACCCTTCTTGATCTCTTCTTCGCTGCTGGGTGTTTTGGCTCAGCGCCTGGTTCGTACTTTATGTAACGAATGTAAAGAACCTTATGAAGCCGATAAAGAGCAGAAGAAACTGTTTGGGTTGAAGAAGAAAGAAAGCCTGACGCTTTACCATGCCAAAGGTTGTGAAGAGTGTGGCCATAAGGGTTATCGAGGTCGTACTGGTATTCATGAGCTATTGATGATTGACGATTCGGTACAAGAACTGATTCACAGTGAGGCTGGCGAACAGGCGATTGAGAAAGCAATTCGTGGCACAACACCAAGTATTCGAGATGATGGCTTGAGCAAAGTTCTGAAAGGGGTAACGTCCTTAGAAGAAGTGATGCGTGTGACCAAGGAAGTCTAGTATGGCGGCATTTGAATACAAAGCGCTGGATGCCAAGGGTAAGAGCAAAAAGGGCTCAATTGAAGCAGATAATGCTCGTCAGGCTCGCCAAAGAATCAAAGAACAAGGCTTGATGCCGGTTGAGATGACCGAAGCTAAAGCTAAAACGACGAAAGGTGCACAGCCTTCGACCAGCTTTAAGCGTGGTATCAGCACGCCAGACCTTGCTTTGATTACTCGCCAAATTTCCACCTTGGTGCAATCAGGCATGCCGCTAGAAGAGTGCTTGAAAGCCGTGGCGGAGCAATCTGAAAAGCCACGTATTCGAACCATGTTACTGGCGGTTCGTTCGAAGGTAACGGAAGGTTATTCGCTAGCCGATAGCTTGGCTGATTACCCACATATCTTTGATGAACTGTTTAGAGCCATGGTCGCGGCTGGTGAGAAATCGGGTCACTTAGATGCGGTATTGGAGCGACTGGCTGATTACGCAGAAAACCGTCAGAAGATGCGCTCTAAGTTGCTGCAAGCGATGATCTACCCTGTGGTGCTGGTGGTGTTTGCGGTGACGATTGTTTCGTTCCTGCTGGCAACCGTGGTACCTAAGATCGTTGAACCGATTATCCAAATGGGCCAAGAACTTCCTCAATCGACACAATTTTTATTGGCATCGAGTGAATTTATCCAGAATTGGGGCATCCAATTACTGTTGTTGATCATCGGTGTGATTGTGTTGATTAAGACCGCTCTGAAAAAGCCGGGTGTTCGCATGAGTTGGGATCGCAAGCTATTAAGCATTCCACTGATCGGCAAGATCGCGAAAGGAATTAATACCTCTCGTTTTGCACGAACACTCTCTATCTGTACCTCGAGTGCGATTCCTATCCTTGAGGGGATGAAGGTTGCGGTTGATGTAATGTCGAATCACCATGTGAAGCAACAAGTACTGCAGGCGTCAGACAGTGTTAGAGAAGGGGCAAGCCTGCGTAAAGCGCTCGATCAAACCAAACTCTTCCCTCCAATGATGCTGCATATGATCGCCAGTGGTGAGCAGAGTGGTCAGTTGGAACAGATGCTGACAAGAGCGGCGGACAACCAAGACCAAAGCTTTGAATCTACCGTGAATATCGCATTAGGTATCTTTACGCCAGCACTTATCGCTTTGATGGCAGGCTTAGTACTGTTCATTGTGATGGCGACTCTGATGCCGATGCTTGAAATGAATAATTTGATGAGTGGTTAATCAACTGCTCATAAGACGTTAGTTTTTGGATTAACGAGAAGAAGGACATTATTACCTTCAACTCGCTGTCTGTAATTTGGAGAAAATAATGAAAAACAGAATGAAGAAACAATCAGGCTTTACCCTATTAGAAGTGATGGTTGTTGTGGTTATCCTTGGCGTATTGGCGAGCTTTGTTGTACCTAACCTATTGGGTAACAAAGAGAAGGCTGACCAACAAAAAGCCATCACTGATATTGTGGCGCTAGAGAACGCGCTAGATATGTACAAACTGGATAACAGCGTTTACCCAACAACGGATCAAGGTCTTGATGCATTGGTTTCTAAGCCAAGCAGCCCAGAGCCTCGTAACTACCGCGACGGTGGCTACATCAAGCGTCTGCCAAACGACCCATGGGGTAACGAGTACCAATACCTAAGCCCTGGTGATAACGGCACTATTGATATTTTCACTCTTGGTGCTGATGGCCAAGAAGGTGGTGAAGGTATTGCGGCGGATATCGGCAACTGGAACATGCAGGATTTCCAATAAGCTTCAGCTTATTGTTTGATTCGTTATTGATGCTTGATACGTTATTGATGCTTGATACGTTATTGATGGTAGGACGTAAACAGATGGAGTCTAAAGGTGAAAACTAAGCAAACACAGCCAGGTTTCACCTTGATTGAGATTCTCTTGGTGTTGGTACTACTGTCAGTAACGGCGGTTGCGGTGATCGCGACCATTCCTACCAATAGCAAAGATGTTGCTAAAAAATACGCTCAAAGCTTTTATCAGCGAGTTCAATTACTCAATGAAGAGGCTATTTTGAGCGGCTTAGATTTTGGCGTTCGAGTTGATGAAAAGAAATCGACCTATGTACTGATGGCGCTTAAGTCTGAAGGCTGGCAAGAAGTCGATTTTGAAAAAATCCCCTCTTTAACTGAACTACCGGAAGAACTCGCATTGTCACTGACCTTAGGTGGTGGCGCATGGGAAGACGATGATCGGTTGTTCAACCCAGGAAGCTTGTTTGATGAAGATATGTTTGCTGATCTTGAAGAGGAAAAGAAGCCGAAACCACCACAGATCTACATCTTGTCGAGTGCTGAAATGACGCCATTTGTATTGTCGTTTTATCCAAATACCGGAGACACCATACAAGATGGTTGGCGTATTCGAGTATTGGACAATGGTGTGATTCGACTGCTAGAACCGGGAGAAGAAGATGAAGAGGAATAACCGTTCTCCTTATCGTTTTCGTGGTATGCCCCTTGGTTCTCGAGGAATGACGCTGCTTGAGGTATTGGTTGCGCTCGCTATCTTTGCGACTGCGGCGATCAGTGTGATTCGTGCTGTTACTCAGCACATCAATACCCTCAGTTATCTCGAAGAAAAAACCTTCGCGGCTATGGTCGTTGATAATCAAATGGCTTTGGTGATGCTGCATCCTGAGAAGCTAAAAAAAGCGCAGGGCACACAAGAGTTGGCCGAGAGAGAGTGGTTTTGGAAGGTCACGCCAATCGATACTAGCGATGATTTATTAAAGGCGTTTGATGTGAGTGTGGCAACCAGTAAACAAGCTTCTCCAGTGGTCACGGTGCGCAGCTATGTGGTCAAGTAAAAGCGTGTCGTTAGCTCAGAGCAAGTCGCTAAGTAAGAGCATGTCCGCCAATAAGCGTGTGCCTCGTAAACAAGGACTATCTTCGAAAGGGAGAGGCTTTACCTTAATTGAGGTTTTGGTCTCGATCGCTATCTTTGCCACGTTAAGCATGGCGGCTTATCAGGTAGTCAATCAGGTTCAGCGCAGCAACGAGCTTTCAATCGAGCGCAGTGCTCGTTTAAATCAACTGCAACGTAGCTTAGTCATTTTAGATAATGATTTTCGCCAGATGGCGGTGCGACAATTTCGTACCAACGGTGAAGAAGCATCATCTAAGCTGATCTTAATTAAAGAGTATTTACTGGATTCCGACAGCGTTGGCATCATGTTTACTCGCCTTGGCTGGCATAACCCACAGCAGCAGTTTCCTCGCGGAGAAGTCACCAAAGTGGGTTACCGCATTAAAGAAGAAACGCTTGAGCGTGTGTGGTGGCGCTACCCCGATACTCCTGCAGGACAAGAAGGTGTGATTACGCCTTTGCTTGATGATGTTGAAAGCTTGGAATTCGAGTTTTATGACGGAAGCCGCTGGGGGAAAGAGTGGCAAGCCGACAAATCGCTACCGAAAGCGGTAAGGTTAAAGCTAACCTTGAAAGATTATGGTGAGATAGAGCGTATTTATCTCACCCCTGGTGGCACGCTAGATCAGGCCGATGATTCTTCAAACAGTGACTCTTCAAGTAGTAATGAGGGGAATAATGACTCATCGAACTAATAAGTTTGCACTGACAAGGTCTGCCATGGGGCGCAAGCAGCGAGGTGTTGCGCTGATCATTATCCTGATGCTACTGGCGATAATGGCAACCATCGCAGGCAGTATGTCGGAACGCCTGTTTACTCAATTTAAGCGCGTGGGCAATCAACTGAATTACCAACAGGCTTACTGGTACAGCATTGGTGTCGAAGCGCTGGTGCAAGACGGCATTAGGCAAAGCTACAAAGACAGTGATACCGTCAACTTGAGTCAACCATGGGCGTTAGAAGAACAGGTATACCCGTTGGATTATGGTCAAGTTAAAGGCCGTATTGTTGATGCTCAGGCATGTTTTAATCTCAATGCGTTGGCTGGTGTGGCGACGACTTCAAGTAACCAAACACCTTATTTAATTACGGTTTGGCAAACCTTGTTGGAAAACCAAGATGTTGAGCCTTATCAGGCCGAGGTTATTGCACATTCAAGCTGGGAATTTGTTGATAGTGATACCCGAACCACCTCTTCAGCTGGTGTAGAAGACAGTACTTATGAGGCGATGAAGCCATCTTATTTGGCAGCGAATGGCTTAATGGCCGATGAGTCCGAGCTACGCTCGGTTTATCAAGTCACTGGTGAGGTGATGAATAAGGTTCGCCCCTTTGTTTGTGCTCTGCCGAGCGACGATTTCCGTTTGAATGTGAATACTCTTACGGAAAAGCAGGCGCCGTTATTGGAAGCGATGTTTGCCCCCGGCTTAAGTGAATCGGATGCCAAACAGCTGATAGACAAACGCCCATTCGATGGTTGGGATACGGTGGATGCGTTTATGGCTGAGCCTGCTATTGTGGGTGTGAGTGCCGAAGTCAGCAAAAAAGCGAAAGCATATTTAACTGTAGATAGCGCCTATTTTGAGCTAGATGCAGAGGTATTAGTTGAGCAGTCACGTGTACGTATACGGACGCTTTTCTATAGTAGTAATCGAGAAACAGTGACGGTAGTACGCCGTCGTTTTGGAGGAATCAGTGAGCGAGTTTCTGACCGTTCGACTGAGTAGCGAACCACAAAGCCCTGTGCAGTGGTTAGTTTGGTCGACAAGCCAACAAGAAGTGATAGCAAGTGGCGAACTGTCTAGCTGGGAGCAGCTGGATGAGTTAACGCCTTACGCTGAAAAGCGTAGCTGTATCGCTTTATTGCCGGGAAATGAATGCTTAATTAAGCGTGTTGAGATCCCGAAAGGTGCTGCTCGCCAGTTCGATTCTATGCTGCCGTTTTTATTAGAAGACGAAGTCGCACAAGATATCGAAGACTTACACCTGACTATTTTAGAGAAAGACGCAACGCACGCGACAGTGTGTGGTGTGGAACGTGATTGGCTTAAGCAGGCGCTGGATACTTTCCGCGAAGCGAACATTATCTTTCGTAAAGTATTGCCTGATACCTTAGCGTTGCCTTTAGAAGATCAGGGCATCAGTGCGCTGCAGATCGACCAACATTGGTTATTGCGTCAAAGCAACTATCAAGCAGTGTCGATCAATGAGGAGTGGCTAGCGATGTTCTTACAAAGCGATTGGGTTGCCTTAGATGACGAAGAGCAATCACCAACGATTTTTAGCTACACCGCACTGCCAAGTGATGACGTTCAACTGCAAAGTGGCATTGAGTGGCAAGCTAAACCTGCTGAACTGGTGATGTCTTTACTGAGCCAACAAGCCATTACAAGTGGCGTAAACTTACTGACTGGCACCTTTAAAACCAAATCTTCATTCAGTAAGTACTGGCGTGTATGGCAAAAAGTAGCGATCGCAGCTTGTTTGCTGGTGGCGGTGATCGTCACTCAGCAAGTCTTAAAGGTTCAGCAGTACGAAGCACAAGCCGAAGCGTACCGAACGGAGAGTGAACGTATTTTTAGAAGCGTACTTCCGGGCAAGCAACGTATTCCGACGGTCAGCTACCTTAAGCGCCAGATGAACGATGAAGCTAAGAAGTATGGTGGCTCGGGTGATGGTGATTCCTTACTTGGATGGCTAGCGTTACTGCCAGAAACTTTAGGACAAGTGAAAGCCATCGAAGTGAATAGTATTCGCTACGACGGCAACCGCTCAGAGGTGAGATTGGAAGCGAAAAGTACTGACTTCCAATATTTCGAGACTGCGCGAGTGAAACTTGAAGAGAAGTTTACCGTTGAGCAAGGGCCATTGAATCGTAATGGTGATGCCGTATTTGGTAGCTTTACCCTTAAACCCCGTCAATAAACTGCGTAAGGAGATCAGTGATGAGAAATATGATTGAGCCACTCCAAGCGTGGTGGACTTCAATAAGTCAAAGAGAGCAACGATTAGTGATTGGTTGCTCAATTTTATTGGTGGTCGGTGTCGTTTATTGGGGGCTAATCCAGCCACTCAGTCAGCGAGCTGAACTTGCGCAGAGCCGTATTCAAAGTGAGAAGCAACTTCTAGCTTGGGTAACCAATAAAGCCAATGAAGTGGTTGAGTTGCGAGGCAGTGGTGGCATCAGTGCGAGCCAGCCTCTGAATCAATCTGTACCAGCTTCTATGCGTCGCTTTAATATCGAGCTAATACGCGTGCAACCACGTGGCGAGATGCTGCAAGTCTGGGTGAAACCTGTGCCTTTTAATCAGTTCTTAGATTGGCTGACATACTTGAAAGAGAAGCAGGGTGTCGAAGTTGAGTTTATGGACATTGATCGCTCCGATAACCCAGGGGTTATTGAGGTCAACCGACTACAGTTTAAACGAGGTTAATGTGAAACGCGGTTTATCTTTGAAGTTAGGTTTACTTTTTGGCGGCATCTTTATTGTCTTTTTCTCGGTTAGTCTGTTGCTGCATCTACCGGCCTCTTTTGTACTCAAACATGCACCGGCTGTGCGTGGCTTGAATATTGAAGGTGTTGAAGGAACGGTTTGGCAGGGCAGCGCCAATAATATCGCCTGGCAGCGTGTTAATTACGGTTCAGTGCAGTGGGACTTCCAGTTTTCTAAGCTATTTCAAGCCAAAGCAGAACTGGCGGTTCGTTTTGGTCGTAACAGCGACATGAACTTGTCAGGTAAAGGGCGTGTCGGGTACAGCATGAGTGGCGCGTATGCAGAGAACTTAGTGGCCTCAATGCCTGCTATGAACGTGATGAAATACGCCCCAGCCATTCCAGTCCCGGTTTCAATTGGTGGAAAGGTTGAGCTGACGATCAAGCATGCGGTTCATGCTCAACCTTGGTGTCAGTCTGGTGAAGGTACTGTGGCTTGGTCTGGTGCTGCAGTCGATTCACCTGTTGGTTCGTTAGACCTTGGTCCTGTGATTGCGGACATAACCTGTGAAGACAGTACAATTGCAGCCAAAGGCGTTCAGAAGAGCACTCAAGTAGACAGTGAGTTCTCAGCGAGTCTAACATCTAACCAGCGCTACACATCTGCAGCGTGGTTTAAACCGGGTGTTGAATTCCCGCCAACGATGCAAAATCAGCTTAAATGGTTGGGTAATCCTGATAGCCAAGGTAAGTACCAGTTTACTTATCAAGGTCGTTTTTAGCTAAACGGCTAAGGGTCACTAAATTACGAGATATAAAAAACGGGCACCTCACTGAGGTGCCCGTTTTGTTTGTTCTGAGAATCTAGAGGATATCTGACAGTTAAAGGGAGCAAACTCGCCTAGTCTTTGCCTTGCAAAATTTCTACCCACGGTAAATCTGCATCACCGAGTACAATGAAGTTCGGGTTTTCTAGCGTTTCTCTTTCATTGTACGAAAGCGGTTCTAGTTGAGTACTTAAGATACGTCCGCCAGCTTCTTCAACAATGCACTGCGTTGCGGCGGTATCCCACTCTCCGGTTGGTCCAAGGCGCAGATAACAATCCACAGCGCCTTCTGCGACTAAACAGGCCTTAAGCGCTGCTGAGCCTAGAGGAACCAAATCATAATTCCATGCTGAGCTCATACGGCTAGTGATGCGATTGATGTCCTGGCGACGGCTGATCGCCATGGCGATTGACTGGTTTAGCAGCTCGTGACGATGCGTTTTGATTTTCACGCTGTCATTAAGGTCTGGGATCTTCCAAGCGCCTTTGCCACTGTAAGCGTAATAGCTCACACCTGAAACGGGTGCGTATACCACGCCCATCACTGGCTTGTTATGCTCGATTAGGGCGATAATTGTCGCGAAATCACCACTTCGTGCGATGAACTCCTGGGTGCCGTCCAGTGGGTCAACTAACCAGTAGCGATCCCATTGAGAGCGTTGCTCTAGGCTGATGTCTGCGTCTTCTTCGGATAATACGGGAATATCAGGCGTCAATTCACTGAGTTTTTTTAATATCAGCTTATGTGCTGCAAGATCGGCACTGGTTACTGGAGTGTCATCACTCTTAATGAACTCTTCGTAATCCTTTTTCTCGTAGATCTCTAAGATGAGTTGACCAGCAGAGCGAGCAATCTCAATGACAGAGGGTAGGAGGTGAGACAAATCTTTTGTTATTGGCATAAATGTTCTCTTACTCTTAGAGCGAGCCTGAATGTTCTAGTTATTGTTTAATACACGAAGGCTTAAAAGCAGGGCTGTAATACTCCGAGCCTCACAGAAATCGAGATGTGTTAACAGTTCTTCGGCTTGAGCAAGTGGCCAGCGCACAATATCGAGAGGCTCTGGCTCATCACCTTCTAGCTTTTCAGGGTAGAGGTCTTCTGCAATAAACAGCGTCATTTTGCTAGAGAAGTAAGAGGGTGCAAGGATCACTTCCTTCAGCGGAGTAAGCTTGTTGGCACCGAAGCCTATCTCTTCTTTGAGTTCGCGAACGGCGGCTTCGTTTGGCTGCTCACCTGGATCAATCAGCCCTTTTGGAAAGCCAAGTTCGTAGCGTTCAGTTCCCGCTGCATATTCACGTACTAATAGAATATCGCCTTGCTCAGTAATAGGAACCATCATCACTGCGTTGCGCCCGCTGGGCTTCATGCGTTCGTAAGTGCGCTCTTCGCCGTTTGAAAAGCGTAAGTCGAGAGACTCGATAGAGAATAGTCTTGATTGAGCGACAGTTTGTTTAGCCAAAATCTCTGGCTTGGTCCTTTTCGTCATTGCGCTCGCTCCTTAGCTCATTGGAATTCTTTCTTATAAAGTCATTCTAATATAGGGGAAATGACCTTGAGTTCCTAGATCCGAGTTTTCATATCCGAAAATTATTGAAGCAGGAATCGATTACGATCACTTGAATACCTTACTCAAGATGGTAACGAGGTGAAAATATGGTTGTATAGCAAAAGAGTATAGAGAGAACGCGATAGTCCTAACTTGCTTATCCACATAACAAAAAAGGTTGATGCTTGCGCATCAACCTTTCAAATAACAACTAACACTAAATCAGTGATTAGTAGTAAGAGTGCTCACCACGATCGTGCTCAGTTGCATCACGAACAGCAGTCAGTTCACCTTCAAACTGTTGAAGAAGTTCTTTCTCGATGCCTTCTTTTAGCGTTACATCAACCATAGAACAACCGTTACAACCACCACCGAATGCTACAATAGCTGCGCCGTCTTCAGTGATTTCTACCAAGCTAACGTGACCGCCGTGACCAGCAAGTTGTGGGTTAACTTGTGTTTGAATTGCGTATTCAACACGTTCTAGAAGTGGTGCATCGTCTGCGACTTTACGCATCTTAGCGTTTGGTGCTTTAAGCGTTAGCTGAGAGCCCATTTTGTCAGTAACGAAGTCAATTTCAGCTTCATCTAGGAACGGTAGGCTTAGCTCATCTACGTATGCAGAGAAAGCTTCGAATTTAAGCTCTGTGTCAGACGCTTCGATAGCATCTGTTGGGCAGTAAGAAACACCACACTCAGCGTTTTGTGTGCCTGGGTTTACCACGAACACACGAATGTTTGTACCTTCAGGCTGCTGTGACAGCAGATTGGCAAAGTGAGTTTGAGCTGTTTCTGTAATAGTAATATTTGACACGACGAATACCTGAGTAGATTTGTAGGTTATTAGCGCCATTCTACTCCTGTCAGATTTGTAATTCAGCCCTTTTTTGTTGGATTGCTGTACAAGTAGTGATTCACAGCTTTTATCCAGAGGGCTCAGGAGTGCGGCAGATGCAGTAAATATCAATCCTTTTAACGTCCACTTCAAGTAGTAATTGGCATAATTGATACACAGTACTGCCGGTGGTTACAACATCATCAATTATCGCGACGTGAGAGGGGATAGTTCCTTGAACGTCTTGTTTTCGCAGCGCAAAAGCGCTCTTTAGATTGTGTAATCGTACGGATTTAGTCAGCCCCTGCTGGGAAGCCGTTGAGCGAATTCGACGAAAGAGCACATCACTTTCAACGCCAAGCTCTTGAGCCGTGTAGTCGGCTAGCAGCTTACTTTGATTAAAGCCGCGATGAGTATATCGACGCCAATGCAGCGGCACGCTGGTGATCAGCGGAGCAGGATATTCGATACGTGATGCCAATAGCTTAGATAGATCACGTGCAAACCAAAACTTATCAGCGTACTTTATTTGCTGAATGTAACCTGCTGTAGGGAAGGTGTAATCGCCGACACAGTAGAGGCGATGCCAAGGTGGAGGTTGAGATAAGCACTGTCCGCACTGCTCTACTGTGAGCAGTGTTTTTAAACCACATCGTTGGCAGCGTGGTACTGGCTGAAAGAGTTTGAGACAAGAATTGCACCATCGAGGATGTGTATCACTGGGCAGTTTATCAAGTTTGCACAGGTGGCATTGAGGTGTGACCAGACGTGGTGTGTGTTTTTGTAGCCAATCGGATAACATAGCTCGTGATGCTTTTGGGTTATGGTGTTCCTTTTGCTCACCATACTGAAAAGCGCGGATTATCGCTGATGGAAAAAGTAGGGAATATTGAGAATGAGTGACGCGTTATATTGGCATGTTTCTGGGCAAGGGCCTGATTTAGTACTGGTTCACGGCTGGGGAATGAACGGTGCGGTATGGCAACAAACCGTTAATGCATTACAAGCTGATTTTCGAGTGCATGTTGTCGATTTACCAGGGTATGGACACAGCGCGCACTGCCACGCTCAAGATCTTGAAGAGATTGCTCAGCAGCTTTTGGCCGAAGCACCAAAGCAAGCGATTTGGGTGGGTTGGTCACTTGGAGGCTTGGTCGCAACGCACATGGCTCTCCATCACTCAGATTACGTGAGCAAGCTGGTGACTGTCGCCAGTTCTCCCAAATTCGCCGCTGCAAAAGAGCCCGTGTTATGGCGAGGCATTCAGCCCAACGTATTAAGCGCATTCACCGAGCAACTGGTTGAAGATTTCCAAACCACCATCGAACGCTTTATGGCATTGCAAGCCATGGGCAGCCCTTCAGCAAGGCAAGATGTAAAACAACTCAAGCAAGCGGTGCTGTCTCGCCCGTTGCCGAACCCTGACTCATTATTGGCAGGATTAAAGATGCTGTCGGATGTCGATCTGCGTGAACAACTGCCTGAGATTTCAGTACCAATGCTACGCTTGTATGGTCGATTAGATGGATTGGTGCCAATCAAGGTTGCGAAAGACTTAGGCACAGCCTTGCCTCATACCGAGCAATACATATTTACCCAGTCGTCCCATGCACCGTTTATGACCGAAGCGGATGCCTTTTGCAGTGAGCTTGTCAGCTTCGCACAAAAATAATTGCTAAATATATATCCGGCTTGGTCGATATATAAGCTAATACCAATCACAGTAAGTAAGTGTTCAAAAATAGCGTAGGTAAAAGGCTTGAGAACAAGGCAGCTTTTTTTTGACAAGTAGTTTCGATAAGTAGTTATTCTACAATCAAAAAATCTAACGCCGTTATCGAGCATTTTAACAAGCTAGGATGATCAGTTATTTACTACGATTGGTATAACACCAACGTGTTGCATGATACTCAGACCTAACTCTCTCCAGAGCTGATTGCGCTAAGTTGGGCTATGCCTGTTGTGCGTTCTCGGTACAACAGTGTTATGGCAATATTGATGGGCGATTCTTGAGGAGAGTTCGCGATGATTGTGTCACCTGCAACTGCAGTGAGTGTGCCACTAATCGCCCCGTCCGTTAATGTGCAAACAGAGCAAGTTGCGCGTGATAATAGAGTCCGAGAACCTATTGCTCCCGCAGTAGCATTGGCGAGAACCAATGCAGAGCGTAAGGTAAAATCAGACGATAAACGAAGGCAGCAGTCGGCTTGGGATCCTTCAGACCATCCAGGTTATGAAATGGAGAACGAGTCAGAGGCCAATTCGGTTAGCCAAGAAGAGCCACAAGACCCTTTTGATCGGCTGTTCAGCTTATTGGCACTGAAAACATACAGTGCTGATCAAGGCAAAGGCTATACCATGCGTTTCCGCCTGCCAAAGCATGTTTTAGATGCGGCGATTCAGGAAGGACAGATGGAGAAACGACGTAAGGTCATAAAGTATCATTATGGTCATGCTGTTGCGCCTCATGCTCCGTCAGAGATGTTGGTCGTATTATAATTATACTCTTCATACTTGAAGCTGCAGCGTTGTTAACTGCGTAAGTTCACCGGAACGCCGGCCGCCCTAAGCACATAGAACCCCTATGCTCATAGGGCTGAACTTCATTCCTTTGTAGGGAAAAGGTTGCCTAGCTGCAACTCCAATTATTTTGAGTATAAACACGAAGAATACAACCAAGCTTCGATGTCTTTTTTGAACACATAATAAAAAAACCTGCATACCCTAAGGGATGCAGGTTTTCTGTTTTTAAGCTAATCCGTTTTTTAGGTGAGCTAACGGATTACTTTTTCGCTTTAGCAAAAGCGGCAGCGAATGCTCCACCCATTGCAGCGTTTTGTTGCGGCTCTTCACGACGGCGTTGGCCACCTTGCGAGTTTTGATTCGAGCGGTTTTGTGTACGAGGTGCACTTGAACGTTGAGCACGGTTGTCTTGTCCAGGCTCGTCCTTCATACGCATGCTCAGTGCAATACGTTTACGCTGAACATCCACTTCCATCACCTTCACTTTCACGATGTCGCCCGCTTTAACCACTTCACGTGGGTCAGAGACAAAGCGATCGGTGAGTGCTGAAATATGAACTAAGCCATCTTGGTGAACACCAATATCAACGAAGGCACCAAAGTTAGCCACGTTCGATACCACACCTTCTAGAATCATGCCTGGTTCTAGGTCTGAAACGTTGTTTACGCCATCTGCGAAGGTTGCAGTCTTGAACTCAGGGCGAGGGTCGCGTCCCGGCTTATCCAGCTCCTTGATGATGTCGGTGACCGTTGGAACACCAAAGTTTTCATTGGTGTAATCAACCGCGTGCAAACCACGTAAGAAGTCGGTGTTACCTACCAGAGATTTGATGTCTTTGTGGTTTTTCTCAGCAATGGTTTTCACTACTGGGTAAGCTTCTGGGTGAACCGATGATGCATCTAACGGGTTCTTACCATCCATAATACGTAGGAAACCAGCACACTGTTCAAAGGCTTTTGGCCCTAAGCGAGCGACTTTCTTTAGCGTAGTACGTGCTTCGAAGCGACCATTCTCATCACGGAAATCCACGATGTTCTGAGCGATGGTGCTAGAAAGGCCGGCTACGCGAGTAAGTAGCGCGGCAGACGCTGTATTCACATCAACGCCTACGGCGTTTACACAGTCTTCGACAATCGCATCTAGGCGCTTAGCGAGCATAGTTTGGCTCACATCGTGTTGGTATTGGCCCACACCGATCGATTTAGGGTCAATCTTCACTAGCTCTGCCAGTGGATCTTGCAGACGACGAGCAATAGACACCGCACCACGAATTGATACATCCATGTTCGGGAACTCTTTTGCAGCTAGTTCAGACGCGGAATACACCGATGCGCCCGCTTCGCTAACAATGATCTTTTGCGCTTTTAGGTTGCCGCGTTTAATTACGTCAGCGACAAAGCTGTCGGTTTCGCGTGAAGCCGTACCGTTACCAATCGCAATCAAATCAACATTGAATTGACGAACCATCTGCTCAACCACGTGTGCCGATTTGTCGTATTGCTTTTGAGGTGGGTGAGGGTAAATAGTTTCTGTTGCCAAAACCTTACCGGTTGAATCCACGACAGCGATTTTCGAACCGGTACGTAAACCCGGGTCCAAGCCTAAAGTTGCACGAGGGCCAGCAGGCGCTGCCATGAGTAGGTCTTTTAGGTTGGTTGCGAATACTTCAATCGCTTCGATCTCTGCACGCTCTTTCATCGCGCCCATCAATTCAGTTTCCATGTGCATAGAAACCTTGATGCGCCATGCCCAGCTAATCACTTGCTTACGCCAAGCATCCGCAGGTGCGCTGCTTAGGGTAATGCCGTAGTGATCAGAGATGATGTTTTCGCAGTAAGAACCACGTACACCTTCTTCTTGCTCTGGGTCTGCGTTCATTGCCAGTGTTAGGAAGCCTTCATTTCGGCCTCGTAGCATTGCAAGTGCACGGTGAGACGGTACTTTGCTGAGTGTTTCGTTGTGCTCGAAGTAGTCTTTGAACTTCTCGCCTTCTTGCTCTTTACCTGTCACTACACGAGCGACTAGCTCTGAGTTGCGTGTTAGGTGTTGGCGAATCTTTTCTAGTAGGTTTGCGTCTTCCGCAATGCGTTCCATGATGATCGCACGAGCACCATCGAGAGCAGCTTTGGTATCGGCAATGCCTTTATCGTTGCTGATGAAGTTCGCCGCTTCCGTTTCTGGATCGTGCTGCGGTTCATTCCACAGTGTGTCGGCAAGTGGTTCTAAGCCCGCTTCAATCGCGATCTGACCTTTGGTACGGCGCTTTGGTTTGTATGGTAGGTATAAATCTTCTAAACGAGTCTTGCTGTCGGCTTGAGTGATATCACGCTCGAGTTCTGGCGTGAGTTTTCCTTGGTCTTGAATCGACTTAAGAATCGTTTGGCGACGATCATCAAGCTCACGAAGGTAAGAAAGGCGACTATCAAGGTTACGTAATTGGGTATCGTCTAAGCCACCCGTGACTTCTTTACGGTAGCGGGCAATAAAGGGAACGGTGTTACCGTCGTCAATTAGGTTGACTGCGGCGATGACTTGCTCTGAACGAACATTCAGTTCTTCAGCAATCAGTCGACAGATAGCTTGGCTCATCCGATGAATCTCTTATTTAATATCGTGACAAATACATGGGGGTAAGCGTACGCTTTTTCTAGCTATGACTGTGTAATTATCCTGTCAGAAGTCGAATTTCCGTTTGTGATACCCGCTTTGTGCGAGATCTCTTACAAGTGATGTGAGACTAAGTCGCTTTAGACCGATGAAATCGTCTTGATGTTAAACTAAGTTGCTGATTTTATTTGATTGTGTGTTTGTGGGCGTATTTCTCACCTGAAATGTTTTTTAAGACTATCTAGGAAACACGGCCATTTGCCGTAATATTTAACTTGTCGACAGGGAGTTGGCAGGAACAGGAAAAAGCCTAATGGACTAGGTATCTTCAGGATGAAGATTTGATTACTTAGGATGAGTGGTCAGCAAGGAAGTGATAATCTCTGGATGAGATTCGCCAGTCAGGATGACAGGCTAGAATGGACACCGCTAGGATGGCGATGAACAAAAAGGAAATTGGTTAAAGGATTTAGCCACTATCAAGGAAAGATGCAGGGAGCACCTTATCTCGAAGAGATAAACAGTAGCCGGATTGCTGCGATAGAGACTTAACCCCGCTAGGCGAAAGCCTTGCGGGGTTTTCTTTTATCTGGAGTTTGGGTTTGCTTGAACACTCAGCTCATCGCTAGGTGTTTATTAGGTTTGGTTATTCGTTGTCTGCGTAGCAAATTGAGTTAATGAACCACTCTTTGTCGCCTTCTGGTGTTTTTACCGTAAACTCATCATCCACTTCTTTCTTGAGCAGAGCTCTAGCCATTGGTGAGTCGATAGAGATATAGCCTTTAGCATCGCCGTAGATCTCTTCTGGGCCGACAATTCGAAACTTCTTAATTTCCCCATCATCATTCTCAATTTCGACCCAAGCACCGAAAAATACCTTACCTTCTTGTTGTGGCGAGTAATCAACGATCGTGACATCAGGTAGGAACTTTCTTAAAAAACGCACTCGGCGATCGATCTGACGAAGTAGACGCTTATTGAAGGTGTAATCTGCGTTTTCTGAACGATCTCCTAGGCTTGCAGCCCAAGTGACTATTTTGGTGATCTCTGGACGCTTCTCGTGCCATAAGTGGTCATGTTCTGCTTTGAGTTTGTTATAACCTTCTCGGGTGATAAGTTTGGTTTTCATAAATCTGACTTAATGAAATGATGATCTAAGATAGAATATATAGAAAGGCAACATACGTTAACAATTATTTAGGCGACTTTTTCTCCAATAATGTTACATTTTTAATGTCTTATACCAATATACAATTTACCAAGAATGCTTAACCTTAGGTTTAAGCTTTAATAGGTGGAACCATTACATGCAAGAAAACTACAAAATTTTAGTGGTCGATGACGATGCTCGTTTACGTGCACTGTTAGAACGCTATCTGTCAGAGCAGGGCTTTCAAGTGCGTAGCGTGGCAAACAGTGAGCAGATGGACCGCCTGTTAACCCGTGAAAATTTTCACTTGATGGTATTGGATTTAATGTTGCCGGGCGAAGATGGTCTATCGATCTGTCGTCGTCTACGAAACGCAAACAACTCGCTGCCTATCCTTATGTTGACGGCAAAGGGTGATGAAGTGGATCGCATTGTGGGCTTGGAAGTGGGTGCTGATGATTACCTGCCAAAACCATTTAACCCGCGTGAACTGCTTGCTCGTATCAAAGCGGTACTGCGCCGCCAAGTGATTGAAGCTCCGGGAGCGCCAAGCACAGAAGAATCTGTGGTTGCCTTTGGTGAGTTCCGCTTGAACCTAGGTACACGTGAAATGTTCCGTGGTGAAGAGCCAATGCCGCTTACTTCGGGTGAATTTGCGGTTCTTAAGTCCTTGGTAACGAATGCTCGTGAGCCAATGTCTCGCGATAAGCTAATGAACATGGCTCGTGGCCGTGAGTATTCAGCAATGGAACGTTCTATCGATGTTCAGATTTCACGTCTGCGTCGTCTAGTTGAAGAAGATCCAAGCAAACCTCGCTACATCCAAACGGTGTGGGGCTTGGGTTATGTATTCGTTCCAGATGGCAAAGCTGTGTAATTCAGCTTAATAAGCTCTACAGTAGCTTTATCGATTCTGTGAATCTTACGGGTCATCTCATTAATATGCGATGGCCCGTTTTCTATTCAGCACAATGGTTTAGAGTTATAGTCATATAACACTTTCTTTATCTTTCTACATCTCGGGTACCCCATGCGTATACGTAGCTCCTTTACTCAGTCGATAGTGCTTTTCTTAACGCTATTGGTCGCTAGCCAAATTTTTTCTTATTACGCGGTGTTTAACTATGCGTTGATGCCAAGTTTGCAGCAGTTTAATAAGATTTTGGCTCACGAGCTAAACCTGGTATTGGACCAAGGCAGTGATATCGAGATCGATGCGCCATTGCGTCAGCGTGTGCTTGAACAGCTCGGGGTAACCGTTCACGCCAAGGACAGCGAAGCGGCGGGTGAGTATTACCATGCGGTCGCAATCGACCTGATGAGTGAGGAGATGACCAAGGAGCTGGGTTCTGAAACTGAAGTGCGGCTGATCTTGGGTAAAGAGAGCTATGTGCTTTGGATGGACATTGCGCAGTTACCCAACTCTTTAATTCGTATTCCGTTATCAGAGCTGCAAGAAGAGGATTTTGCACCACTGTTTCGTAACAGTCTGATCATGGCGCTGTTGATTGTCGCAGGTGGTTGGCTGTTTATCCGATTGCAAAACCGTCCGTTGATAGCGCTAGAGAAAGCGGCGCAAGGTGTCGGGCGAGGTGATATTCCACCGCCATTGCCAGTTCAAGGCGCACAAGAGATTCGCTCGGTAACTCGAGCCTTTAACCAGATGTCGAAAGGCATCCAAGAGCTAGAAGAAGACCGCGCCTTGTTGATGGCGGGTATCAGCCATGATTTACGTACTCCGTTAACGCGTATTCGCTTAGCAACCGAGATGATGTCGCCAGAAGACAGCTATTTGGCGGAAGGCATCATCAGTGATACCGAAGAGTGTAACGAGATCATCAGTCAGTTCATGGATTACCTAAAGCCTGTTGACAGAGACTCATTCCAAGCGGTGTTTGTCGATGATATTGCGCGAGAAGTCTCTAGCTCTGAAGGTGGCTATGAGGTCCAGATTGAAACCGATATTCCAGAAACCATGAAACCTGCGTTGGGCAACCCGATCGCAATGAAGCGTGCTGTGAGCAACTTGGTGGTGAATGCGCTGCGTTACGGTAATGGTTGGGTCAAGGTATCAACTGGTATGACGGCGGATAACAAGCTTGCTTGGGTGACGGTAGAAGATAATGGTCCAGGTATCCCGCAGGATCAGATCGGGAAGTTGTTTGAACCGTTCACGCGTGGTGACACGGCTCGTGGTAGCGAAGGAACAGGTTTAGGCTTAGCGATTGTGAAACGTATTGTCAGCCAACATCAAGGTGCGGTAGTCGTGAATAATCGTAGTGAAGGTGGCTTAAAAGCGCAGATCAGTTTCCCGGTTAAGCCCTAGTTATCATCGGTCCGTTTGATGACGATAAGTTCGGTTCGGGGAACGGTTAAGAGATCCCCGACTCGGTCATTCTTCCCTCTCCGAGGATGACGAATTGCTAACCATGGACTTTGATGATGAAAGTTTACTTTGATCGTCATTCCCTATCGTGAGGAACGAGCGAATAGGGAATCTCGCTCTTGCTTGATGAAAGTAACGCACACTAAAAAGGCTTCCTTGAGGAAGCCTTTTTTACGTTTGAATACGGTCTCAGTGTTAACTATGCCTTAGTGTTAACTACGCCTTAGAGTAAACATCGCGTTCACCCAACCAACGGTTGATGATCGCCTTAGCATTGTCTGGGTAGCTATCGTGAATATGACGCGCAATACGCTGCACTTCAGGTATCAAACGTTGGTCACGAATTAGATCGGCGATCTTGAAATCAGCCAAGCCAGTTTGTTTGGTACCGAGCAATTCACCGGGGCCACGGATTTCTAAGTCGCGCTGTGCAATCACAAAGCCATCGTTACTTTCACGTAGCACACCTAGGCGTTTCTGAGCGGTTTTAGACAGCGGAGAGTGATACAACAATACACAATGACTTGCGACCGAACCTCGGCCGACACGGCCACGCAGTTGGTGCAGTTGCGCTAGGCCAAGACGTTCTGGGTTCTCGATGATCATTAAGCTCGAATTCGGAACATCCACGCCCACTTCAATCACGGTTGTCGCAACCAATAGATGCAGCTTGTTCTCTTTGAACTCGCGCATCACCGCTTGTTTCTCGGCGGGTTTCATACGGCCATGGACTAAACCAATTTTTACGTCAGGCAGTTTGCGTTGTAGCTCTTCTGCTGTATCAGCTGCAGCTTGAGCTTCCAGTACTTCCGATTCATCAATCAGCGTACATACCCAGTAGGCTTGTTTGCCTTCATTGAGACACGCATTTTTCACACGTTCAACAATGTCATCGCGCTTGGTATCAGGAATTGCCACGGTTTGAATTGGGGTTCGTCCCGGTGGCAGTTCATCAATAATCGAAGTTTCGAGGTCGGCATAGGCCGTCATTGCTAACGTTCGTGGGATTGGGGTAGCGGTCATGACCAACTGATGGGGGTAGTAGCCTTGCTTTGCGCCTTTCTCACGTAGCTCTAATCGCTGGTGGACACCAAATCGGTGTTGCTCATCAATGATCACTAAACCAAGGTTTTTGAACTCGACATGCTCTTGGAACAGGGCATGAGTACCGACCACCATTTGCGCTTCGCCACTGGCAATACGTGTTAGTTCAGTTTCACGAGCTTTGCCTTTGAGCTTACCTGCTAGCCATCCAACTTGAATACCCATTACCTCAAACCAGTTGGCAAAGTTAATCGCGTGTTGTTCTGCGAGTAGTTCAGTGGGTGCCATAAGTGCTACTTGTTGACCGTGTTCCAATGCGCGAACCGCCGCCAGTGCAGCGACTAAGGTTTTACCAGAGCCCACATCACCTTGCACTAAACGCATCATAGGATGCGGCTTTTCCAAGTCAGCTTCGATCTCTTTGGTCACTCGTGCTTGGGCATTGGTTGGTGAAAACGGCAGCTGAGCCAGTAGCTTATCTTTAAGGGTGTTTACTGGAGGAAAAGGCATTGCCTTGTCTTGCTGCCCTTTGCTACGAACAGACAACATAGACAGGTTTTGAGCCAGTAACTCTTCCATAATTAGGCGCAGTTGCGCAGGGTGCTTGCCTTCATCAAACAGCTCTAGGTCAATGCCCGGGGGCGGCCTGTGAATGGTATGCAGTGCTTGTGCGAGGGTAATTTGGTGGTCGTATAAACCTGATGGGAGAAGCTCGTTAACTGCGGCCTTGTCGATTAGCTCTAAGGCTTGATCGGTAAGATTACGCAGCGTGACTTGTCTTAGCCCTTCGGTGGTTGGGTACACCGGAGTCAGGTTGGCTTCAACGTCTGGTTGTTGCCTAGGAGCAAAGAATTTGTAATCCGGATGGACAATCTCAAGCCCCATATTGCCGCGCTTGATCTCACCATAAGCATGCACTTGTTTGCCTTCGGCAAAGTTATTCTTCATGCCTGCAGTGAAGTTGAAAAAACGCAGTGTAATAGTGCCATTACCATCACTGATCTTTACTGCGAGCATCTTACGTTTACCGAAAATGGTATCGACGTGCATTACCTTGCCTTGCACTGCTGCCCATAAACCAGCATGCAGTTTTACGATTGGATAGATACGCGTTCGATCTTCATAGCGCAAAGGCAGGTGAAATAGCAGGTCTTGTACATTGTTAAGCCCAACCTTCTCTAGTTTCTCTGCGACTTTTGCGCCGACTCCAGATAAAGAGTTGAGAGGGATAGCAGATAAAAGCTGTGACATAACAAGGCTCATAAACATAAGAGAGATAATCTATTCAAGCATTTTACTGGATTTTTGTACAGGCAGGAATGGGAGGGAGCGCGGTAAATACTAGGATTACGGTTATAAAAATCCCCTTAAGCGATAAAGCATTAAGGGGATTTAAATTCTTGGCAAAACTATTATCAAGTTTAAACGTTAGTTCTTACGACGTCTTACTTTCAGCGCGTGTGGCATCACACGTAGCTTTTTCATAATACTCGCAAGGTGAACACGATCTTTGGTCGTCAGCAAGATTGTCACTGTGTACAAGCGTCCATCACGTTCTTCGGTTGAAATACCATGAATGTTTGAGCCTGTTTTCGAGATAACGTTAGTTAACTCAGCCAGTGCACCTTGGTGGTTCTGCAGATCAACCTGAAGTTCAGCTGTGAACTCTTGGTCGTAATCGTCAGACCATTCCACCGCCATGTACTTGTCTGGTTCTTTTTGGTAACCACGAACGTTTGGACACGTTTCACGGTGAACCACAAGGCCACGACCTGGAGAGACATGGGCAATGATGTGATCATCTGGAATCGGGTGACAACAGTTAGCGAACGTCAGTAGTAGACCTTCAGCACCACGGATCGGAAGTTTCTTCCTCGGTGTGTCACTGTTGTTTTCTACTTCAGTCAGTTCGTCAGCATCACCAAGCAGACGACGAGCAATTACGATACTCATCAGCTCACCAAGACCAATCGACGCCAGTAAGTCTTCAACGCTTTCTAGGCGTAAGTCAGACAATACATGGTCGATATTCTCTTGGCCGATATCGGCAATAGAGTGTTCGCCAAGTGCATGATTCAGTAAACGACGGCCTAGCGTGATCGACTCTTCACGACGCATGGTTTTTAGAACCTGACGGATCTTTGTACGTGCGCGTGAGGTCACTACGTAGTTGAGCCATGCTGCATTCGGACGTGCGCCCGGAGCACTGATGATCTCAATAGTTTGACCGTTCTTCAGCGATTTGCTGAGTGGGTAAGGGTTCATGTCTACACGAGCACCTACACACATGTTGCCGACATCGGTATGCACCGCGTAAGCAAAATCGACCGCTGTTGCGCCTGCCGGAAGCTCGACAATGCGACCCTTCGGCGTGAACACGAAGATCTCATCTGGGAACAGATCAGACTTAACGTTTTCAATGAATTCGAATGAGTTACCCGCGCTTTGTTGCAGCTCAAGTAAGCTCTGCATCCAACGTTGTGCTTTAACCTGTGCGGTTGTGCCATTACTGCTGCGTGAGCCGTTGCCTTTGTAAGACCAGTGCGCTGCGACACCTTTGTCTGCCATTTGATCCATATCTTCAGTACGGATCTGAACCTCAACTGGCACCCCGTGAGGGCCGATCATTGACGTGTGCAGAGATTGGTAGCCGTTGGCTTTTGGTACCGCAATGTAATCTTTCATGCGGCCAGGGCGAGGCTTGTACAGGCTGTGAGCCTGACCAAGTACGCGATAACAAGTATCTGGGGTATCAACCACGACGCGGAAAGCGTAGATGTCCATAATGGTGTGGAAGCGCTGCTCTTTAGTTTTCATCTTGTTGTAGATGGAGAACAGGTTTTTTTCACGACCAAGTACGCGAGCAGGCAAACCGACCTCTTCAAGGCGGCCTTCAATTTCGCTATGGATACGTTGGATCATTTCCTTACGGTTACCACGCGCAGCTTTCACTACGTTTTTAAGTACGCGATAACGGTTAGGATAGAGGGCTTCAAAGCCCAGCTCTTCTAGTTCGGTCTTGATGTTATGAATACCAAGACGGTGAGCTAGTGGAGAATAAATCTCTAGGGTTTCACGAGCAATACGACGCTTTTTGTCAGGACGAAGTGCCCCAAGCGTGCGCATGTTGTGAGTACGGTCAGCTAATTTGATCAAGATAACGCGGATGTCTTGCACCATGGCGAGAACCATCTTGCGGAAGTTCTCTGCTTGCGCTTCTTTGCGATCACGAAATTTAAGCTTATCCAGCTTAGATACACCATCAACCAATTCAGCAACGGTATTGCCAAATTTTTCCTCTAGATCTTCTTTAGTGACATCACAGTCTTCGATGACATCATGAAGCAGAGCAGCTTGCAGGGTTTCGATATCCAGACGCATTTCTGCCAGGATTCTTGAAACAGCTACAGGGTGGATAATGTATGGTTCACCGCTTGAGCGGGTTTGCCCTTCATGGGCGTCTCTCGCTACCACATAAGATTGACGCAGAGCCTCAATTTGAGGCTCTGTTAGGTATTCTTGGGCAACGTCTTTGAGGCTATCGAATAGATACAAATTAAAGGCCCGGAAGGTTAATTAGTTCGAATGACGCTTTTTGCGAATATGAGCTAACGAGTGTGAGCGATGCTGCTTACTGCTGCAAGTTCAGCTGCTTCTTGCTCTTGTTGCTCTTGACGCTCACGAGCATCTAGTACGTCTTTAGTGATAAGACCTTCTTCGATTTCGCGAAGAGCGATAACCGTTGGCTTATCGTTTTCTTCAGGCACTAGTGAATCTTTACCGCCAGTTTGCATTTGACGTGCGCGGCGAGCCGCAATAAGAACTAGGTCGAAACGGTTGCCAACTTTTTCAACAGCGTCTTGAACAGTTACGCGTGCCATGAGGACTCCAAATAGTAATTAACTAATAAATTTTTGATGACGAGAAAGTATACAAGTTTAACTAGATACTTTCTAGATCACCGTATACTTATCTCAATAGAAAATCTAGGGGATCTAGATTATTCCGCTAATAAAGCAGTAAGCATGCCGCTGTATTTCGCTGCTTGCTTATCTTCTTTTAAGCGTTCCGCACGAATGATAGCTCTGAAGTCCATTAGGGCTGCATCAAAGTCGTCATTCACGATCACATAATCATATTCTGCATAGTGAGAAATCTCTGATTTTGCTTCGCTCATGCGTTTCGCAATAACTTCGTCGCTGTCTTGACCGCGAACATTCAAACGACGCTCTAGCTCACCATTTGATGGTGGAAGAATGAATACACTCTTCGCTTGAGGCATTTGTTCACGGATCTGACGAGCACCTTGCCAGTCGATATCTAGGAATACATCGATACCGCGGTTTAGGTTTTCTTCAATCCAAACGCGTGAAGTACCGTAGTAGTTGCCGAACACTTCAGCGTACTCTAGGAATTCACCTTTAGTAATAAGGTCTTCAAAATGATGCTTCTCTACGAAGTGGTAGTGAACACCATTTTCTTCACCAGGGCGCATACCGCGAGTGGTGTGTGAAACAGATACCTTCATTGCGTAGGTTGGATTGGTTTCTAGCATTGCTGAGATCAAGCTCGACTTACCTGCGCCACTAGGTGCAGATACGATGTAAAGAGTACCTTTGCCCATCTGTATATTTCCACTGTTGGTTGGATTGAGTGAAGGCAATAAACCTACACTTTAAAAGATAGCACTGACTCTAATTTTTGTTCCGATGGCGCATCTACTAATTGTGCCGTTGGTTACGTCTATAAAGAGATAACGAGTAAAACTAATAGAAGCAACTGGTGAAAATTAGGTCAGAAAAATGGAGGCGAAGAGTAGCATATTTAGATGATTGAGAACAACTGGCTTGATCGTTATTTATCAGCAAATGATCTTCTCAAAGATCTTTGTATAAATGTAATGACTCGTCATCGGTACTTTTTTATGTGATCTGGACAAAATTTGTTGAAGTTTTAATCTCAATCCTTACAATCCGCGCAAACGATTAAATGCTGTATATATCTAGGGTCTGTTGACCTTTCGCGATGGAGTTTTGTTCGAGAAAAAATCGTTTTAGGCGCGGCAAGGAGTTTGTAACCTAGCATTCTAAGTAAAGACTCCTTAACAAAGCATAAAACGATTTTAGCCGAACCCTTCGGGCAGCGTTTGTTGGTGATTTCTACTGCGTTATCGACTTCTTATGTAGGCTAGCTACACATCAAAGTCTCTGCCTTGTAGAAAACTCCAACAACTCGCTGCAAAAATCATCTCGAAGGGCCAACAGACCCTACTAGACTAGATGTTTCTACTACCGAGCCTACCTTGGTGACTACAGTTTTTAGTGTAGAGACCTCTCTATTCTCACAGCATTTGAATCACCAAATTCTTAATTTATTGCATAGGTTTTGTTGTGAGTACCGATTCCACCCTGAAAGCCCAGAACACCTCTGGCTCGCTTGATTCGATGTTTAAAATCACTGAAAGAAAAACCACGATTGGCACTGAGCTGTATGCGGGTTTCATTACTTTCTTGGCGATGAGTTACATTCTGGCGGTTAACCCAGCAATTTTGGGTGATATTCCAGGCATGGACAAAGGTGCCGTGTTTACTGCAACGGCTCTGTCTGCGGCAATCGCAACCCTAATTATGGGCATTTGGGGCAACTACCCTGTAATGCTAGCGCCGGGCATGAGTATGAACGGCTTTTTCAAAGGTCTGCTGTTAAGTGGATCTGTTGCCGTGCTTTGGAATGAAGCGCTGTTCGGTATCTTCCTATCTGGTATTTTGTACCTTGCGTTCTCATTGACCAATATTCGTAAATCGATGATTGAATCGATTCCTGAAGATTTGAAGTTGGCGATTACCGTGTCTCTCGGACTGTTCATTGCTTTCTTAGGTCTTAAGAATGCGGGCATCATCGTTTCTAACCCATTCGTATTGGTAGGCTTAGGCGACATTTCTGATCCAAAAGTGATCATCGCTTACGTGAGCATCTTCATCGCACTGGGTTGTATGGTTCGTGACATCAAGCTAGCAACGTTCATCTCATTCGTTTCTGCTATCGTGTTGACGATTCTTGCTGACGTCTTCATGGGCACTTCAAACGCACCAATCCCAGAGCAGTTCATTGCTATGCCACCAAGCATGGCTGGCAGCTTCGGCGCTATCTTTGATTTCTCTGCTTTCACGCCAGAGAAAATGTTCGACCTACTGTTTATCGTGCTTATCTTCCTGATTGTCGATTTCTTTGATGGCTTGAGCACGATTGTCGGAGTTGGCCGTGATGCGGGCATCATCGATAAAGACGGCAAGGTGCCAAACGCGAAATCGGCTCTAGTAGCAGATGCGGGCGGTACTGTGATTGGTTCAATTCTTGGTACCACATCGATCACTGCTTTCTCTGAGTCTGGCATCGCTTCTTCTCAAGGTGCAAAAACGGGTTTGGCAGCAGTCATGGTGGCTGGTCTGTTCCTAATCTCGCTATTCCTATACCCAATCTTCTCTATCTTCTCGGCTGCAATGGTTGCACCGGCGATGGTAGTAGTCGGCATCTACATGGTAGGTCGTCTTGGTCAGATCAACTGGGAAAAGAAAGAGTCACGCATTGCAGCCTTCTTTACCATCATGTTCACAGTGCTAAGCTTCTCTCCAGCGAACGGTATGGCGATGGGCTTCATCAGCTACGCATTCACAATGGTTGTGGCAGGTAAGCGCAAAGAAGTACACCCGCTTATCTACGGACTGTGTGTGGTGTTCTTAACTTACCTGATTCTGCTTTAAGGCTAATTAGCCACTAAGAAGTCGCTAAGTAAAAGACAAACAGATGGCTCTGCAGTGAATGCGGGGCCATTTTTGTATTTGTTGCTTTTTACCGTTGCTTCTTAATGTTGGTTACCGATGAGTTGATGGCGTTAGCCTAAAGTCGGTGCTTTGACAGTACGCGACTTATATTGATGCATGCTATTGTAGAGACTGGATTAATTATTTTTTGAAGAGTGACTATGCCTTCTCACTTACCTAAATCTTTTAGTAAGCCGTTTTTAAAAGTATTCCACATTATGGAAGCGGTATTGCTGGTGGCGATCACGCTCGCGACCTTGTTTGCGATGGTCGAAGAGTTCATGCATGTCTTCGCTGAACGCCGAGTGCAATTGACCGACATTCTGCTGATGTTCATCTATTTAGAAGTGTTGGCGATGGTTCAGCAGTTTGTGATGAACGGTAAGATTCCAGTGCGATACCCGATCTATATCGCGATGATGGCGATTGCTCGTTACATCACTTTGGGCATGAAAGAACTCGATGCGGTATTGATCGTTTGGTTATCTTTAGCGGCATTTATCTTGGCCGCGGCAACATTGTTGATTCGTGTTGGACATCATTATTGGCCGTATGTAGACCTTAGAACCAAGCAGCCAGATGAGTAACACTTTGAAGGTTAAAGTTTTATAAATGAAGCCCAACGATATCGTTGGGCTTTTAATTTAAGCCAGTTGAACAAAAAAACATCAAATTGTCCAAATAACGCTTTACAAGCAGGCTCAGATCACCAAGAATGGCCTCGCTCTGTTCTCAGGGTTATTAAATGAAACATCCAGTTGTAAAGTAGAACCCTTAGTATTGCTTCATTGTTATTCTCAGTGTTTCCCTTAGCTTCATAGATACATTAAATAATTCAAGCTTTCAGCGCATCGCACTTTTGGCGATTAATTTTTTATTTTTATATAAGGGACACATCATGTCTAACAAAGTAAACGGCGTAGTAAAATGGTTTAACGAAGAGAAAGGCTTCGGTTTCCTAACTCAAGACAACGGCGGCGCTGACGTATTCGTACACTTCCGTGCAATCGCTTCTGAAGGTTTCAAGACTCTTAAAGAAGGCCAACAAGTGTCTTTCGAAGTAGAGCAAGGCCAAAAAGGTCTTCAAGCTGCAAACGTTGTAGCTCTATAAGATTTTAAGTCGGCGCAGGTTGCATTAGCAACTTGCGTCACTTTCTCTCTCAAATCTGTTTTCCCCTCAGTTTTACCGTAACACTCTTCTCCACTAGCAATACCTCCTCAAAATATTCAAAAATCCTGTTTTACGTCCGTTATCTCGTTCTAACTATCGCTGTATCTACCTTTTGCTCTAAGTAAATCTCCTGCGTAATAATCTGCTCACTTAGGCATCCTGATTGTCATTACTGTATCCATAAAAAAAAGCCCCTAAAATTAGGAGCTCATTTTGATCTAATCAACACTGATTAAGCTGATTATTCTTTATCGTGTACAGCTTACAGACTGTTATTCAATGTTTTGGATCTGCTCACGCATCTGTTCGATAAGAACCTTAAGCTCTACGCCTGATGCTGTGATGTCTGTGCTGATAGACTTAGACGCTAGCGTGTTTGACTCACGGTTGAACTCTTGCATCATGAAGTCTAGCTTACGGCCACAAGCGCCACCTTTCTTCAGTACTGCATTTGCTTCTTTCACGTGAGAATCTAGACGGTCTAGCTCTTCTGCTACGTCTGACTTCTGCGCAAGTAGGATAAGCTCTTGCTCAACACGAGAACCTTCAAGTTCGATTTTCGCATCTTCAAATTTGGTAAGAAGACGCTCACGTTGCCACTCTAGGATCTCAGGCATGCGTGCACGAACTTTCACTACTTCTTCAGTGATTGCATCTAAGCGCTTTACGATTAGCGCCTTCATGTTCTCACCTTCACGAGCACGAGCATCAATGAACTCTGCGATAGCATCGTTGAATGCTTCAAGTAGGTCTTTGTTGATGGCATCCATGTCTTGCTCTGGCGTTTCCATCACACCAGGCCAATTCATGACTTGGAATGGGTTCAAACGGCTGTCTTCACCTGTCATTGTCATTACTTGGTTCGCAGCATTGATTACTTGCTGAGCCAAACCTTCGTTAATGCTTAGTTCGCCCTTTGCAGCAGGGTTTGCTTCAAAGCGTAGGTTACATTCAACCTTACCGCGTGCAAGACGCTTACGGAAACGCTCACGCAAGATTGGCTCTAAACCACGGAACTGTTCAGGCATACGGAAGTAAGTTTCTAGGTAGCGTTGGTTTACACTACGGATTTCCCATACTGCGCTGCCCCAATCGCCTTTTACTTCTTTGCGTGCGTACGCGGTCATACTATAAATCATCGAATTTTCCTGTCTTTTATCATTCTGAAAATAACGCGCACGCATAGTATCACGATATGGTGTGCTCTCGAAGCCTGTCGCTTTTCACTGTAAATAGCCTTTCGTGATAAATAGCTTTGAACGGTAAATAGATTTGCACGATAAACTGCTATATAATCTTGCCCCAATCAAAACTGTCTCACCCCTTTCTTAGGTGATGCACTCTTTCGATAGTAAATCACTTCAGACTGTTAATAAGGTAGATACCAATGCGTCCAAATGACCGCGCTGTAGATCAAATTCGTCCAATTAAAATTACTCGTAACTACACAGCTTATGCTGAAGGTTCTGTATTAGTTGAGTTCGGCAACACTAAAGTTCTATGTAATGCGACGGTAGAAGAAAACGTACCGCGTTGGTTAAAAGGCCAAGGAAAGGGTTGGGTAACGGCTGAATACGGCATGCTGCCACGTGCAACGCACACTCGTAACCGTCGTGAAGCGGCGAGCGGCAAGCAAGGTGGTCGTACGATGGAAATCCAACGTCTGATCGCTCGTAGCCTACGTGCTGTTGTTGACCTGAAAGTAATGGGTGAAATTATGATCACTGTCGATTGTGATGTTATCCAAGCAGACGGCGGTACTCGTACTGCTTCTATCTCAGGTGCAAGCGTTGCAATGGCTGATGCTATCAACAGCCTACTAGCAAGCGGCAAACTGAAAAAGAACCCAATGAAAGGCCACGTAGCGGCAGTTTCAGTGGGCATCGTTGGTGCACAAGCACTGTGTGACCTTGAGTACGTTGAAGACTCAGCAGCCGATACCGACATGAACGTTGTAATGACGGAAGACGGTAAGATGATTGAGATTCAAGGTACCGCAGAAGGCGAACCGTTCAGCCACGAAGAGTTGATGCAGCTTTTAGCCCTGGCGAATAAGGGCATTGCTGATATCGTCGAAGCGCAGAAAGCTGCGTTGGCCGACTAATCATTTTTAATAGCTCCCACATTGGGGGCTATTTTTTTGTCTGTAAAACTCGAAAGAGTCGTGCAGAGCGTAAGTTAAGTTTTATTGAATAAACGTAGAGGAAAAACATGAAAGCATATCAACGTGAATTTATTGAATTTGCACTAGAGAAAGAAGTACTTAAGTTTGGTGAGTTTACTTTAAAGTCTGGCCGTAAGAGCCCTTACTTCTTCAATGCTGGATTGTTTAATACAGGTCGTGACCTAGCACGTTTAGGTCGCTTCTACGCAGCAGCATTGGCTGATTCTGGCATTGAGTTCGATGTACTATTTGGCCCTGCATACAAGGGTATCCCAATTGCAACGACGACAGCGGTTGCACTAGCGGATCACCACGATGTAGACACGCCCTACTGCTTCAACCGCAAAGAAGCGAAAAACCACGGTGAAGGTGGCAACCTTGTCGGTAGCGCGCTTGAAGGTCGCATCATGTTAGTGGACGACGTGATCACTGCAGGTACTGCGATTCGTGAGTCGATGGAAATCATCCAAGCAAATGGCGCTGATTTAGCGGGCGTGCTTGTTGCTATCGACCGTCAAGAGAAGGGCAAAGGCGAACTGTCTGCGATTCAAGAAGTTGAGCGTGACTTCGGTTGTGCGATTATCTCAATCGTTAGCCTGACTGACTTGGTGACTTTCCTTGAAGAGAAAGGCACAGACGCAGCACATCTAGAGTCAGTAAAAGCGTACCGCGCTCAATACGGCATCTAATACTACTCGTAATTAGACTATAGAATGCACAAGGGGCTGATGATTCATCAGCCCCTTTTCTTTGTGCGCCGAGCATGGCG
>NZ_JBFRVF010000045.1:0-26172 GCF_041475025.1 Vibrio sp. 10N.222.49.C12
TCCAATTAGGAAACAAAGCCGCTCTCAACACATAGTTTCGTTGAAAGAAGAACTAAACCGCTCTTGGAGTAGTATTGAAGTGGCGCTTAAATTCGCGGCTAAATTGAGATGGGCTGGAGTAACCGACTCGACGTGCAGCATCACTAATACGAAGGCCTTCTAGTTGAATCAGCTCTTTCGCTTTGTTGAGCCTAACCTTCTTCAAATATTGCAGTGGTGATTCAAAAGTGACATTACGGAATGCATAGTGGAAGGCAGACACGCTCATGTTGGCTTCGTCAGCGAGCGATTGAACAGTGATGGTTTGGTCGTATTCTTCATGCACTTTAGACAGCGCTTTAGCGACACGTGCGTAATGGCCATCATGATGAGCTAAATCAAACAGCACACGCCCTTCTGAACCGGTTAATGCGCGGTAGACAATCTCTGTCACCATCGCATCGCCCAATATATTGGCTTCAATGTCGCAATGCAGCGTTTTCACCAACCGGGTAAAGCTCTCTAGCATTTGCTCTTCCATCGGCGTCGATTCTAAGCCACTCGAGTTCTGTTTGTGCTTGTTGCAATAACTTTCTAAGAAGCCTTGGTCTTCGAGCTTTTTCACTAAGCTATGCAAACGTTGAGAATCAATGCTTATCGACAAACCAAGCAATGGTTCGCCATTAACAGGCAAGGCTTCGCACTCTAACGGCATTGGCACACCCACCACAAGATAATCACCTGCAGCGTAAGTCACTGGCCTTTCGCCAATATAGATGTTCTTTTTGCCCTGCCCGAGCATGATAATACCCGACTGGTAAGTGAATGGCTGACGCTGATTCCCGCCACTGCTTCTATACAACCACACACCGCCAATTTCAGTTTCTCTGATCCCTTCAAGGTCATCCCAACCTTTGTGTTCTACATAAGACTGTAACAACTGCGCGAGTGTTTTCATAAGTGGCGACTTTCCATTCCAAGTGCTAAGAGTAAGTAAGCTAAAGCAGAGAAGAATATCAACTTTGTAGAAATAGGCAATTTATTTGGAGGAACAGCTCTTCATTGACCTAGATTACTGTACTAATATGCAAATATAGAAATTGAGCAATAAACCAAAATAACAAATTTCGCTTTACACAAGGAATCTCTGATGCAATTTACTTACGTTAACCCTACTGTTATCCATTTCGGCCAAGGCCAAATCAACGCTATCAGCCAAGCGGTTGATACTTCGAAGAAAGTACTGGTCATCTATGGTGGCGGTTCAATCAAGAGCAACGGTGTTTACGACCAAGTTGTAGAATCTTTGAAAGATCACTCTTGGATCGAGTTCTCTGGCGTTGAAGCAAACCCTACCAAAGAGACGCTAGACAAAGCAGTCGCTCTTGTTAAAGAAGAAAACGTAGAATTCATTATCGCTGTTGGCGGTGGTTCAGTAATCGACGGCTCTAAGTACGTTGCTGCAGCGGCTAAATATGACGGCGACGGTTGGGACATCCTAACGGGCAAATACCAAGTAACTGAAGCGACGCCAATCGGTGCGGTACTGACACTTCCTGCGACAGGTTCTGAATCTAACATGGGTGCGGTAATCACGCGTAAAGCGACTCAAGAGAAACTGGCATTCATGAACCCTGCAGTACAGCCTAAGTTTGCGGTTATGGACCCAGATGTAATGAAGTCTCTACCTGAGCGCCAGCTGATCAACGGATTAGTTGATGCGTGGGTTCACGTATGTGAGCAATACATCACGATGCCAACAGACGCAATGGTTCAAGACGGTTACGCAGAAACACTGCTTAAGAACCTACTTGTACTGGGTAAGCAATACGACGAGCGTGACAACGACGCATGGCGTGCAAACCTAATGTGGACAGCAAACCAAGCGCTTAACGGCCTGATTGGTACGGGTGTTCCTCAAGATTGGGCAACTCACATGATTGGCCACGAATTCACTGCACTATGGCATGTAGATCACGCACGTTCGCTTGCGATTGTTCAACCTTCACTACTTCGTAACCAAATCGAAGCTAAGCGCGGCAAGCTAGAGCAAATGGGTCGTAACGTATTTGGCCTAGAAGCGGGTGCTGATTTAGCAGAACGCACAATCGCTGCAATCGAAGCGTTCTACCACAGCCTAGACGTAGCAACCATGTTTGACGGCTACGAAACAAACAAAGCAACGGCGATTGACAATGTTGTCGCTCAACTTGAATCACACGGCTACCTACAACTTGGTGAGAATCAAGCAATCACGCCAGAGAAAACACGTGAGATTCTAGAGTCTGCGATTCACTAAGAATCGGGAAAATAGAGAGAAAGTAAAGATAGTGGTCATACAACGATGAATTTTCACATCTGACTGAACCCATTACTTTTTTCTTTCGTACAACAGAAGCAGCGTTCATTTTGAGCGCTGCTTTTTAATTTGCCCTACAAGATGCTATTAAATTCTCATAAGTCCCTAATTTTATGTGCAATCATATTTCTATATTGTTAAGGTAAACCTGTCTCTTTACTAGGTATGAACAACGATTTGAACAATCTCAAGGAAATGGTTAAGTTTAAGTCACTTAACAAGTGGTATGGTGATTTTCATGCCCTAAAGGGTATCGATTTAAATATTGAACAAGGAGAGATAGTGGTGATTTGCGGGCCGTCTGGTTCGGGTAAATCAACCTTGATCCGTTGCATCAATCAGCTAGAACCTTTCGAAAGTGGCGAACTTTCCGTGCTAGAACAAGTACTCCCGAGTAAGTTCAACACACCGGGCCAAGTCGGAATGGTGTTTCAGCACTTTCATTTATTCCCCCATCTTACCGTGCTTGAGAACCTTACTCTTTCTCCAATTCGTACGCTTAAAAAAAGCAAACAAGAAGCCGAAAAAATAGCAATGCACTATCTCGAGCGTGTGCACATTGCAGAACAAGCCAACAAATACCCAGTGCAACTTTCTGGCGGTCAGCAACAACGTGTAGCTATCGCCCGTTCGCTGTGCATGAAGCCTGAATTACTGCTTTTTGATGAACCGACTTCAGCGCTTGATCCGGAGATGATCAACGAAGTGCTCGACGTGATGGTTGAACTGGCGAGCGAAGGTATCACCATGGTGTGTGTGACCCACGAAATGGGCTTTGCGAAACAAGTGGCCGACCGCGTTATCTTCATGGATGAAGGACAAATTGTGGAATCGAATACGCCACAAGCGCTCTTTGAAAACCCTCAACATGAACGTACTCAAGCGTTCCTAAATCAGATCCTGACTTATTAATGTTGATTCGAATTATTAAACCCGCCCTTTCCGCTCTAGTACAAATTGTTGTACTGGTGGCTGCTGTTGTTTGGATTCTCGATTCTGGCGCACAAACCATGGGATACAGCTGGCAATGGGAGCGCGTGCCGGACTATATTGCTTTCTATGAAGATGGCGAATGGTGGCCTGCAGAGTTAGTTGAAGGGCTACTGGTTACCATCAATATCTCTCTGATTTCTTTGGTCGCGACACTGATCATCGGCTTAACGACGGCGCTATTGAGAAACTCAAATTCTGTAGTTGGACGCACCTTAGCCACCAGCTATGTTGAGTTGATTCGTAACACGCCGTTATTAGTACAAATTTATTTGCTCTATTTTGTATTTGGCCCCGTATTAGGGCTCGATCGCTTTAGTACTGCCGTTTTAGCCTTGGCACTTTTCCAAGGCGCTTACACCGCCGAGATATTTCGTGCTGGTTTAAATGGTATTGCGAGAGGACAATTTGAAGCAGCTCAATCCTTGGGCTTATCAAAGACCTATACTTACTGGGATGTGATTCTTCCTCAGGTGGTGCAACGCACCTTGCCACCTTTGACCAATGAAGTGATCTCTCTTATTAAAAACTCTTCAATTGTGAGTGTCATGGCTATTTTTGACCTGACGACTGAAGCCAGAAACATTGTTTCTGAAACCGCGATGCCATTCGAGATTTGGTTCTCTGTGGCGATCATTTATCTTGCTCTTACACTTTCACTTTCTGCCGTTGCTGCTTGGCTTGAGCATAAGCTCGGAGCTAACTGGCGAACACAATAAGGATTTATCAGCATGAAGCTATTTAAAACCGCGATTACAGCCCTACTTGCGCTTGCCGTAAGTTTGCCTGCACTTGCTTCTGAAACGCCTAACCTAGACAAAATAAACGAACGTGGCTCACTGCGCGTTGGTATGTCGACATTTGTTCCTTGGGCGATGCGTAACAAACAAGGCGATCTCGTTGGCTTTGAAATCGACGTGGCGAAACGCCTTGCCGAAGATTCAGGTTGGAAAGTCGAATTTGTACCTACGGCATGGGACGGCATTATCCCTTCTCTATTATCGAAGAAGTTTGATGTGATCATCGGCGGTATGTCTATTACTGAAGCGCGAGCTAAAAGCGTACTGTTCACTGAACCATACTCGCACTCTGGTGTTCAACTGGCTGCTAATAAAGAGCTAGCGGAAGGTTTTACTCAAATCTCTGATTTTGATTCTCGCCGCGTGAAAATTGCCGCTCGTCGTGGTGCGTTCACCGTTCAAGTGGCTCGTGAAACCTTCCCTAAAGCGAAAGTTCTACAGTTCGATGACGATGCTCAAGCATTCCAAGAAGTGTTAAACGGCAACGCGCACGCAGTTATCGCGTCTAGCCCGAAACCAGAACACGAAGCGATTAAAAACGCAGATACGCTATTTATTCCATTTGAAGAGCGTCTATCCAAAGGTAACGAAGCATTTGCAGTTCGCCTAGGTGAAACTGACAAGGCAGAATTCTTCAACGAATGGATCAAAGCACGTACTGAAGACGGTTGGTTGAAAGAGCGTTACGAATACTGGTTCTCTACTCTGGATTGGCAAGATCAGATTGCTCAAGGTCAGTAATCTGAAGTTGAGCTCACTTTTTAATATGAGCTAATCTGTCGAATCTGAATCAAGGCAGTGCACTGTTTGCACTGCCTTCTCATCGACGATTTAAGTAGCCTTTTTAAGTAGCTTTATTTGATTCGTTTTAAATCCAAGCAACAACCCAATAATAATTAATGTTTAAACAGGAATGACGTGAGTAGTACTAGCGCATTAACAACACCTAAGCCCAACGTTCATATGAAGCCTTGGTATCAACGCCTTACTCTTTTAGATGGCGTGTTACTCGCCGTTATTTGTGTGTTTGCAGGCTGGCTTTATTATCGTTCCGCTGTTGGTATCAACTACCATTGGCGATGGGAAGATGCGTTTACCCTGATTTTTATTCCGCCCTCCGAAGGTAACATCCCTTATTTTTTCCAAGGCTTGATCGCGACACTGCGCTTGAGTGTCTGGAGCATGGTGTTAGCACTCTCTTTTGGGACATTACTTGGCGTCGCAAGGCACTCCAAAATCGCTTTCTTCAGAACGCCTGCACTGATTTTTATCCAGTTGGTTCGAAATATTCCGCCACTGGTGTTTGTCTTTATCTTTTACTTCTTTGTTTCTAACCAGCTGATCCCATTGCTTGGTTTAGAAAGCATTTTACGTGAACACAACGGCGAGATTAATGCTGTTCAAGATTTTCTGTTCGGCCCAGCTAACCTTTGGGAAAACTTGGCGTCTGGTGTTATCTGTATTGGCTTGCTCTCTTCTGCTTATATTGCTGAAGTAATTAGAGCTGGCTTAGAAGGTATTCCTAAAGGCCAATGGGAAGCGGCCGATTCACTCGGTCTGTCTGCATTGTCTAAGTATCGATTTGTAGTCGGCCCGCAAGTATTAACGGCTATCACACCGCCATTGGCTGGCCAAGCAATATCTTTGGTTAAAGACACGTCGATTGTGTCTCTGATTTCTATCCAAGAGATGACGTTTGTTGGTACTGAAATGGCAAACTCTTCAGGTTTGATCTTTGAGATCTGGCTCATTGTTGGCTTCGTATATTTTGCTTTGTGCTTTGCGCTTTCACGTCTTTTCAAAGTGATTGAGCAGCGCTCTAGTGCCTATCTCAACCATCAATAACCCCACCAATCAAAAATACGAATTCACCAGACTATTCATCGCCCTTATCCATTTCACCTGATTGGTTTAAGCTATTGACCAATCAGGATTTATCCCTTCATATTTCTTCTTAGAAACACAGCAAAATACTCGCCTAATCACTATACTTAAAGTATCGAACTGCGTTGATTCTTCTCAAGGACATCACTCAACATGGACAATCATAAAGAAAGAGCTTTTTACGCCGTTGTTGGCGCATTGGTTGGAGACGCCGCTTCAATGGGGCTGCACTGGCTGTATGACCAAGAGAGGATCTTGCACGTGGCGGGTTTTGAACCAGAATTTCGCTCACCAAACCAGTTCGATTATCAAGACAAGGGCTACTTCGCCCACCAAGGTAAAACCGCTGGCGACCAATCACAATACGGTGCTCAGTTATTGGCGATGGTCGATAGCCTAGCCGATAATCAACACTACGACGAAGCGAGTTACATTAAGCACTTCCGTTTCTGGTTTGATTTTGGTGGCAGTTGGCAAGGTTACATTGATAAAGCGACTCGTATGAGCTTGCTGAACATACATAAACTAGAGCTAACAGAAGCTCCAATCACAGCCTGTGGCGCTGATGACACCCAGCTACCTGCTGTTTCAAAGCTAATTCCTTTAGTGGCGTGTACTTACACCTCTCACACCTTACCGGCAATGGTAGAGAGTGCGGTACGAGTGACCAACAACAACGACAAAGCCGTGGAATGGGCACAAGCCATCACCTTATTGGTTCAAGCGGCAATTCAAGGCAACTCTCCACTGCAATCAGTAGAGATGGTGCGACAAACTTGTAGCAAGTTCATACACGATCAAATCGATGAAGCCCTCTCAGCGCCTGAGCTTTCAATAACAGATGCCGCGAAAAAGTTCGGGTTGCATTGCGAATTGAGTGCCGCGTTCCCGCTGCTGATTCGCATCATTGCTGGCGCTCAGAGCTTTAAACAAGGTATCCGCGACAACATTTTATGTGGGGGCGATAGCTGCGGGCGTGCAATTGTAATTGGCGCGGTATTAGCGGCGTGTTTCTACGAGGAAGATGGAGGCATTCCAACCGAATGGCTAAAACAAGTCGAACTCAATGGCGGTGTGCTGTCTTTGCCTATTGAGTGATTTCCACAACAACGAACTAGAGCCTGACATAAGACAAGCACACTTCTAGGTCGGATGTCGTTCCTATAAAGTTGGAACACACTGCGATAACTCATTCTTCAGCCAAACAACAAACGGGCTTTCTGGCTCTTCATGGTTGCTATCTTGCGTGAGCAATATGTACTGGTGACCAGAAGGTACGAAGCCAAACGGCGCGATCAAGTTACCTCTTTCAAGATCGTCGGCGACAAGTGGATAAGACCCAAGCGCTATGCCTAACCCATCGACAGCCGCCTGAAAGCAAAAGTAGAAGTGTGCAAATGTTTGGTTCGCTCGAGCTTTTGACCACTCTCCACCATTAACTTTATCTATAGTGATAGCACCCCAATGACTCCAAGCATCTGGCCGTGTACTGCTGTGCAGTAATTTCACATCATCTAAGTTATCTTTTACCTGCTGCCAATAACCCGGGGAACACACAGGGCCTACCCACTCTTCAACTAACGGTATCTGTTTGTAATGCTCGGTTACGTTGAAGTCGTCTCGGCGAATGGCCATATCTAATCCAGTTGAGCCTAATGTCACAGGCCCACCTGCGGTAGACAATCGAACATCAATTCCGGATTCGTTATAGAAATCACCGAGTCGAGGCATTAACCAGCGCATGGTCAATGTGGGTTCGCATGAAACCTCCAACGCTTGATGATTCAGCTGATTAAGCTTATGGACTCCAGTCTCCAAGGCTTGGAACGCTTGCTCTGTGTAACCTTTGAGTAATTCCCCTTCTTTGGTGAGACACACATTCCTGCCCTGTTTGTAGAACAAAACTTGGGATAAGTGATTTTCCAATACCTTGATCTGCTTACTCACCGCGCCATGTGTGATATTGAGTTTATCCGCCGCTTCACTGTAACTACTCGAATGCGCTGCTACGTGGAAAATATGAAATGCTTTCAAATGCCTCATGTGTGATTTTTTCTCACAGATAGGTGGAATTCATTTCGATTATAGGCAGCAATAAAAAACCATACAATGCTGGCTCATCAAATATAAAGAGTTGGAGTCATTATGGAGTGGTTAATCCTAGCAGTATTGGGAATATTGATTGTTATCAGCCCAGGCGCTGATTTCGTTTTAGTTTTGAAAAACAGTGTCAACCAAGGAAGACAAGCAGCGATTTGGACTGCAATCGGTGTGAGTTTAGCGATTTGTGCTCACATCAGTTATTCAATGCTTGGGATCAGTTACTTAATCTCACAGAATGAGCAGCTGTTTGACATGATTAGATACGCAGGTGCAACCTACCTTATTTATCTAGGGCTAAAAGGTATCTTGAGTGCGGACAACAAGCTTGCCCCGATGGAAGATGCAAAGCAAAGCACCAGTGTTTGGCGCTATTTAGCCCAAGGCTTCTTATGTAACGTGCTCAACCCAAAAACCATGTTGTTCTTTTTGAGCATCTTCAGCCAAGTCATCTCACCTGATGCAGAAAACCAGCATGTCGCGCTCGGCTATGGGCTTTACATGATCGTTCTTCACGGTTTATGGTTTGGCGTTGTCGCTATGCTGTTTACTTCGAATACATTGAAAAAGCATCTATTGAGAGCAAAGAAAAGGCTTAATCAAGCATGTGGATTTGGCTTAGTGACGTTCGGAGCACTGTTGGCGATTAAATCGTAAACAAGCGAGTCACAAATAGAGAGCGATTCAAACGACTGAATCGCATCTAACTGGGTCTTGGTAAAACTCTAAACAAGATTCATCGGTCTAATATCGGCACTATCAGGGAAGATAGCGTTGAGTTGTTTCACTTCTATCGATAAATGTCGGTTGAGCACACCCTTGATAACCGAACGCATATCAGTCGTTGGACTAAGGTCTCGGCCTTCATATAGCTGGCTTTGGCTCAAGCCCGGCCAATTGGTAATAACCTTACCACCCGCTCCTTTCAACGATGGCAGCGCACCACCCGCAACAAACATGACGTTGCCAGTGCCATGGTCGGTGCCTTTGGTGCCGTTTTCTTTTGCTGTTCGACCAAATTCACTGGCCGCGATGATCACTGTCTTCTGCCAACGATCACCTAGTGAAGCTTTGAGAGCCGCTAACCCAACATCCAAAGTTTTAAGCTGATTACTCAACCGTCCATTTACGTTGCCTTGATTGGCGTGAGTGTCCCACCCACCGAGTTCTAACGCTGCGATGTTTGGTCCGTTATCAGCCGACAATATGTCGCCTGTTTTACCCATCAATGATTTAAACTGTTTGCCGACACCTTGGTCGCCTACCAGTTGATCTATCTTCATGACACTTTCAAAGTTTGAAGACAGCATTTGGTCACTTTGAAACAACTCCTCCAGCAGTTCCGTTTGTTTATCACGTGTTTTTAAGCGGTTTGGGTACCAACTTGCAACGGTCGATTCGCCCTGCATGATGAGTGGTAAGCCCGAATCAATCGCTATTCCATCGTATTTTTCTGAGCTCAACGTGAGTAAACGGTTAATCCACCCTACGGTGTTAAACGGGTCGGAAGTGCCATTCTCCAATATCTTCTGTCCATCAAAATGTGAGCGCTCGCGATAAGCGGTTGAACAAGCGTGTACAAAGCTGAGTTCGTTACTCTCATACCATTGATGGCATTGCTTTAGGGATGGGTGAAGCCCAAAGAAATCATCCAACTTCACTAGCTGTTCAGGTTTTAATCCGATGTTGGGTCTCAAATTAGAGTAATCCGGATCGGCATGCGGCACTACAACATTTAAACCATCCATCGCGCCACGCAGTGATACCCAAATGAAGATATTGTCTGAACCTGTTTTGGCAAAGCTTGGAAATGGCAGCATCGCACTGACGCCAACAGCCGCCGCAATACCCATGAACTGGCGGCGGTTAATACTATGTGGCGCTTTATTCTGAGAACAATCTGACTTTTTCATACCCACTCCTAACGATATTGAAACTGCGGACTTAGCCACAACAGGGAAAGTTGCATTGCAGCGCTGTCGGCTTTGTTCAATACAATTTGGGTGTGTTCATCAATAGCATCGCCATATAAACCCGCGATCACTTTATCCACTACCGCTTTCGGCTTAACTCCTGACGCTTTAGCCGATTTTATTGCAGCAGACGCAAGCCTATTCGCAACTTGCATACGTTGAGTCAACGCCGAAGGGCTATTGTAGTCTCTGTCTTGATCCGACCAGCCTGCAGGTGAACCCGGTTTAAAAGGAGGCTGCCCTAAATTGTTGAGTGCATTGAATGCCTGTTTCTCGTTTAAAGAAATATCGGCACTACGAAGAACGGCAAACAGCCACTCCTTCGGCGGTCTAAAACGATTAGGGTTAGGTTTACTCGCCTCAGCGCTGTTCAATAACAAGCGATAGATAGGCAGTAAATCTCCCTCGCCTTTCAGATATTCAGCAACCATTTGCTCTGAGAGTTCTTTAGATATGTCGCCAATGAAATGCTGGCAAAGCTTATCAACCAAGTGCGCAGCAGTGTCTTTGTGGGTCGCTAAGGTTTTTAAACACGACTCTCCTTGCGAGACCCCGGATTGAGAATAGGACTTTCCAAGCAGTGTGATACTTCCTGGCTCATGCAGATTATTAGCGAATCGAAAACCAGCATCAGGAGATTTGAATTTAATGCCCCAGCCTGAAATGCCTTTTGCTAAAGCAATAACATCTTGCTGAGTATAAGAACCGTCAACGCCAAGAGTGTGGAGTTCTAAGATCTCACGAGCGAGGTTCTCATTGAGACCCTTATTACGGCGCTTTCCGACTTTTGAATTGGGACCAATCGAGAGTTGATTATCGAGATACAGAAGCATCGCAGGATGTTTAGAAGAAGCCATCAGCATCTCGCCAAAGTTACCATTCCAATGCTGGCGAACCACATCGTTTTCAATGCTGGCGGCCAAGGGCATCAGTTTTCGATTATCGACCGAGATGGCGAAGTGATTGCTCCAAAACTGAATGATGCGCTCTTGAAAACCATAAGGAGTTTCAACACTTTGTAGGTGGCGAGCTTGAGCTTGTTGTCGATACTGCGTTCGAAGAAAAGACTGCGCTTCTTTCTTCGTGGCTTGCATCTGTTGTTCGTCACCCTTGGCCTTCATTCGTTGTACACGATTCTCTCCTACTTTAATCAGAGTAGATTCAGTACTCGGTAAGTCTTGTATAGCTTGGTGAACGAATGGCTTTTTATCCAACTGTTCTACAGGAGAATAATAGGTTGTTTGACCTAGTTTTGGCCCAAAGCCAAACCTTTGTTCACCCACGATTTTTGAAGTCGGGTAATAATTCATTGCACACTCCCTTACGCTCGATCTTTTCTAAGTGTAATCGCTTAGTCATCAAGCATAGGGAGCTTTACAAGGTTTTACGTTAGATAAGTGTCAGGTGCCTATCAAGTTACCGACACGGTGTGATCATTTTGAATGAGTGTCTATTCACGCCACATATAGACAAACTGATCGTTTTGCGAGGTGATTTCGAAGCCAAACCTTAAATACAACTCCCCAACTCGATTACCTTGTAAATAACACAACTCCACAGGCTTATTGAGTTTGGCTGCTTGAGCTAAGCAATCCGTTAAAACTTGGCTGCCAATACCTTTGCCATGATATTCAGGCAGTAGAAAGAATCGGCAAAAATAGAAGTGCTCGCCTTTGTCTTGCAACAACACACTACCAATCGCTTTACCTTGATATTCAATGATTTCAGGCCGTTCTTCTGCCCACTCTTCGGCGTGTATATCTCGTTGAATTTGTTCATCCCAGCCAAATACGGCCTTGATTGGTTCAAACTCAGCGGCCTTCTTAAGCTCGAACAGAAATTTATAATCTGATGACTGAGCCGGTCTTGTTGAATACTTCAAAATACCTCCAACAATAATTGGCTATGGTTTCATTTTCGTTTAAGCCGGAATTCAGAGCCCCAGACACAACCAAAAATGCCACGCTTAAATGTTCATTTTGGTTCTAGTTGGTAACGTAAGACTTCGTGTTTATCTTGCTCTGAATAAAAGGTATTCAGGAATTGTCCACCGCACTTCTCTATCACCTTTTGCGAAGCAATATTGCCCCTCTCACACGTAATAATAGCGCTTTCGGTCAATACGTGTCGTTGAACCCAAGACAACATATGACTTGCGATACCCCGCCCTCTGGCTTGTGGCAGCGTCTCATATCCGATATGTCCAATAACATCGTGAATGTGCGGACTGGTACCATGACGAACTCTTATGACACCAAGGATTTGACCAGAGTCGATACAAAAATACGTAGAAGCAGGCGTCCACCCTTCTGGCAAACCCTCGCCTTTTGAATAAGCAATTCGTCTTTCTAAATAGGCATCACTGCCATCGGAAATCCCCGTGTAAATATCTACCCCATCCTCAGCGCAAGCGTTCACATAGTAATGAAAGGCCGTTGAATGTGAAAGAGCAGCTTTAACCATGTCCATATGATGTTGATTCTCCAACGGCTTCTACGCTATTTAGTTCAGGAGCGACTCGCAATTTTGACCTATTATCGACTACTGCTTCTTAACGTACTTCGCCGTAACCAGCATTTCACCGCCACCATCCAGCTTGCAATCTAGTTGGTGATCTTTGCCTTCATTGATGCGTCGAATCACAGCTTTAGTACCAATTTTCAATACGCTAGAACTGCCTTTAATTTTTAGATCTTTAATGAAGGTAACTTTATCGCCACTTTCCAATACAACGCCATTCACGTCCTTAACACGCGCGGCTTCTCTTTCTAAACGCTCTTCTTCTGGGTTCCATTCGTAGGTGCACTCAGGGCAGATTAGGTTGTTTTGGTCTGGGTAAACATATTCAGATTGGCATTGCGGGCAAGGAGGTAGAGACATACGTTAATACTTAATTTAAATAGAATTTGTTCCATTTTAATGGCTCTTGTCAGGCTTAGCGAGCATAAATCTAACAAGTTTTACGGAGAGCTAATTGTCTTCAAAAAAGAGCAGCACCTAAAACGAACAAACACAGCCGCTAAGCTGTGTTTGTTTAAAGGTTTGAAAAGCGGAACGGCTTAACGTTCGACTTTTGGTGAGTAAATCGAGTAAGCGGTAATTTGCCCTGCCACGATTGCCGAGAACATGAATAACGCCGATAAACCAATACTCGGGATAGGCAAAATCGATTGTTCAAACACCGACTGGCTGGCACTCACTAATACTCGGCTACCCGGAACCAAGATGATGATCCCTTGCACGATATAAATAGAACCCGTGAGCTCCATCTTCTTGGCAATCCAAGTTCCGTACAAAGTAATAAGAACCGTCGTCACCCAAGTGCCGACAACCCAACCACTATCAAAACCTAGATAGAATGGGCCCCACATACCGAGAACGGCAACTGGTAAACCGAGTAAGATATCTTTAGGGCGAGCATTGAACATCACACCGATAGATACAGAGATCAGCACCAAGCCAGATATGTGCATCCACATCGGTACCGCGTTGGTATAGTCGATGGAGACCGCTTGTCCCCATATCGCTTCACCGATGTTGAGCCCCATGATAATCCCGACAAACAGCTTAATCAGGGTTAAGGCGCTCTGCCCTAGCAAGCTGGTACCTGAAACCAAGTCATTAAACGCCAAACATTCTAATGCGTTAGCTATGGATAACCCGGGGACAAACAAGACAATCGAGGCGATACACAACGCCCACACCGGAATCGGCAACCCTGTGCTCGCCAGAAACGCCACGAAGATACCGGTTAGCAGTGCCGAGATGAACTCAACCGCGATAGCACGACGTGAATGAAGAACTTGCTGACATACCCACACCATCAAACCCAATAACGCAGAAAAGCCCACCGCTTCCAACGTACTGCCCACCAGCATCAAATAAGCAGGCGGAATACCCATATTGGCAAGTGCAGTCACAAATTTTGAGTAACCGACAGGCTCTGGTACAGGCTCACTGCTTGGCTGGTTAATACGAATGATCGTATTGGCCAACAAACTCAGGTTAATTGACGCAGGCTTTAGACGCTTAAGAATAACGGCGTTGTTATCGTCTGGAAATTGATAGTTAATCGCAGTTGGCGTTGCTTGGATCATCACATCAACACCATGCTTTTTTGCATAGAATTGAGTGTATTTCTCTAGCTTGTAAGGAGCACAGCCACTGCGGTGAAGAGTGTCACCAATTTCAACAATTTTGTTAATTCGGAACTGAGAAGGCATGGGAATTTTAGGGGAGACAAAATGTGCGGCAAATGTACCAAACGATAGACGGAATGACGAGACTTTTGCGTGAATTATCAACTGAACTCGTTACTTTTTTCTGCAAAGGCTTATAAGTACCTATAACTCTACTCATTTGGGATTAGTTTACTGAATGTTTTGACAGGCTGATAAGTTAAATTTATGCATTCAGATTGTTATTAACGGACGCCAAAACACGATTAAAAATCAGTTTATATTAACACTCAAAATTCCTTAATTTACATGGATTTTATGACAAGCTAACACCAACAAACTGGTTTATAAATCAAACCAAATTTGTCACAGAAATAGCGGGGGATTTTCCATTGTTTCTCGCCCTCCGTTTAGCGAGAGTTTAGTCACATTTTATTCACTGTGAAAACGCCGAACATGATTGAAAAACTAGCGGTGTGGTGGTTATGCGAGCACTTAGAATAAAAATGAAAGAAAAAGGTTTCGTTTTCAGTTAGATGTGGCATTATCACTCTCGTTAAGACGATGTGCGTACATCGTATAATGGCTATTACCTCAGCCTTCCAAGCTGATGATGCGGGTTCGATTCCCGCTGTACGCTCCAGTCTTCTTGATGCCTCAGTCTTACTCTTAAGACAGTGTGCGTGCATCGTATAATGGCTATTACCTCAGCCTTCCAAGCTGATGATGCGGGTTCGATTCCCGCTGCACGCTCCAACTTCTCCTTAAGCTTCATTACGCACTTTCTTCCAGCGACACCCTATTCAAAAATTTTCGCCGTTTGCTAAGTCCATAATCATTAAATCTATACTGACTAAACTTATTTTATTTAAGCTTAGATTGACGAATCAACGCTAAGTGACCAACCAAAGCTATTAACTCCTTAAATCGCTTCGTATTTCTGACACCTATCCAAATCACACATTGCAGTTCAGCTTTTAATGATTTTCAAAATTGTTCCAATTTAATAATCTTGGTCAATATCTGCAAAAATCATTGTGGTAATGTGCGCGCATTAGCAACAACCCACAAATAATAAAAAATGTTTAAAACCAATGAGTTAACAATTAACATCGAAGCAATTAATGTCGCGTTAGCAAAAGTTGAAAATGCCAATAAAATTCAGCTAGATACATTGAAAGGTTATGTGAACAGCGAGCCTGAACAGGCTGTACTGGCTTTTCGATCGCTGAATGAAGCAGAGTCAATAGATGACAAGTTTAAAAAGATCATGGCAGAGCTACCGCATCTGAGCGGCGAAGCACACCATCTGCTTGAAACTTCTATCTTGCTACAGTGACTATAAATAAAGATAAGCCTCAGCGAATCCCTCACAGCAAAGCGCTTTAGGTATAAGTTAAGACTTATCTTTAATTTTCTAGCCCTCATTGAATTTCTAATTCAACAAAGCGCTATTGATTAACGTCTAAAGCGTTAACGACTTCACCATACCCGCTTCAGCGTGACCAGGGATATTGCACGCTAACTCTACGTTATTATCACCATGGAAATGCCACAGCAATTGCTTCGCTTTACCCGGCTTAACTGTAACTGTGCTGCCCGAGTCATGAGCGTGATTACCCATGTTTTTCATCATTTCACGGTGCTCTAGCTGCTCTGAAGCAGAACCAATCGAAAATTCGTGATCAATCTTGCCTGTGTTCATCACAACGAACTGCACCACGTCGTTCGGCTCAATATCAACCTTGTTCTTAAATGTGATTTTCATATCGTCACTTAGCAGAACATGAACCACTTTATCCGGCTTTGCGCCTGTCGCAGGCATACCCACTTCAGACATGCCTTCCATATTCATCATCGAATGGTCCATCTCTCCACTCTTCATCATCGAGTGATCCATGTTTGAATGGGCGATACTTGAATGATCAACAGTTGAATGGTCCATTTCAGCAAAAGCCGTTGCAGTAGTTAACGTCAGTGCAATCGCAATAAGTGTCTTTTTCATGATCGTTCCTTAGATTAATTCAGTTATTTATTTGTTAGTTTCACATGTTCATGTGGTACGCCCTTACTCACTCTGTTTTTAGTCAGTAAGGGCTAATAATCAATACGTTATTTGTTTATTTCATTTTGACTGTGCGTAATCTCACGCTGTTTCCAGAGCTTAAAGATTGCAGGCAACACCAGTAGGGTAAGCAATAGTGCAGACGCCATTCCGCCTATCATCGGCGCAGCAATTCGCTGCATCACTTCAGAGCCCGTACCTTCGCCATACATAATTGGAATGAGGCCAATGATCACAGTGAGAACCGTCATCATTACTGGACGCACACGAAGCCCTGCCCCTTCACGAATGGCATCAGTGAGATCGGTTTGTTGGAGTGTTTGCTGGCTCTGTTCGGCATCAAGCTTTTTGAAGTGCCACGCTTGGTTGAGATACACCAACATGATCACACCTATCTCGACAGCTACCCCGGCAAGCGCGATAAAGCCCACACCCACCGCACTGGAGAAGTTATAATTGAGGACATGCATCAGCCATAAACCACCCACCATCGCGAGTGGCAATGTCAGCATGATCATCATCACTTCACCGACACGGCGGAAGCTCAAATACAGCAGCAACATAATGATGGCAATGGTGATAGGCACGACCACACTTAAGCGATCTTTGGCACGTTCCATGTACTCGTATTGACCAGACCAAGCCAGTGAGTAACCCGCAGGCAAAACAAGCTGATCTGTAACGACTTTTTGTGCCTCTGCCACATAAGAACCAAGGTCACGCCCTTCGATATCCACGAACACCCAACCATTAGGACGCGCATTCTCTGTTTTGATCATCGGAGGGCCATCTTCATATCGAATATCCGCGACATCAGAAAGCGCGATACGAGCACCGTTTGGTGTCACTAACGGCAGGTTCTGCAACTTAACGACAGAATCACGATAGCTTTGTGGGTAACGGACATTGATTGGGTAACGCTCTAGCCCCTCAACGGTTTCGCCCACGTTCATGCCACCAACCGCAGTCGAAATAACCTGTTGCACTTCTTTAATGCTCAAGCCATATCGCGCAGCAGAACGACGTTTGATGTCTATCGTCACATAACGACCACCCGCAACACGCTCAGCGTAGACAGAAGCCGTACCACTCACGCTATTGAGGATGGGTTCAAGTTGAGAGCCAATATCCTCAATCACGCTCAGATCTGGGCCTGCGATTTTGATACCAATTGGCGTTTTAATACCGGTCGCCAACATGTCGATACGCGTTTTGATTGGCATGACCCAAGCATTGGTCAAACCGGGGAATTGAATCAGATCATCAAACTCTTTACGCAGAGACTCCGTAGTGACACCGTCACGCCACTGATCTCGCGGTTTAAGCTGAATAACCGTTTCAATCATAGTCAGTGGCGCAGGATCGGTTGCTGTCTCTGCTCGACCAATTTTGCCCCACGTGGTTTCGACTTCTGGAATGGTTTTGATGAGTTTGTTGGTTTGTTGCAACAACTCACGCGCTTTACCAATTGAGATGCCCGGATACGTGGTTGGCATGTACATCAAATCCCCTTCATCCAAAGGAGGAATGAACTCACTACCAAGCTTACTGGTTGGGTAATAAGCAGACGCCATTAAGCCAAGTGCGATAACAATCATCACCTTGGGATACTTGAGGCTGAGGTTCAGAAGCGGTTTATACATCGCCACTAGGCTTCGGTTTACTGGGTTTTTGTGTTCAGGTAACACGTTGCCGCGAATGAAGTAACCCATTAGCACAGGAACAAGCGTGATAGCCAAACCGGCTGCAGCGGCCATTGCATACGTCTTGGTAAATGCAAGTGGCGAGAACATCTTGCCCTCTTGCCCTTCTAGCGCGAACACAGGCACAAAACTCAAGGTAATGATAATCAGAGAGAAGAACAGCGGTGCGCCAACTTCTTCTGCTGCCTTACCAATCACCTGCCAACGGTTTTTGTCAGTGAGCGGAGTCCGTTCAATGTGTTTATGAACGTTCTCGATCATCACGATGGCACCATCCACCATGGCGCCAATCGCAATCGCGATCCCGCCAAGAGACATGATATTGGCGTTAATACCCTGCCAATGCATCACAATGAATGCACCTAAGATACCTACAGGCAGACTTAGTGCGATAACCAACGACGAGCGGATATGGAACAAGAACAGCGCACACACCACGGCGACCACGATGAACTCTTCAGCCAGCTTCTTCCAAAGGTTTTCAACGGCTGAATCAATCAAAGTAGAACGGTCATAAGTCGCGACAATCTCGACACCATCAGGTAAGCCTGCTTGCAGTTCCGCAAGCTTGGATTTAACCGAATCGATCACTTCACTGGCATTTTCACCAAAGCGCATCACGATAACGCCGCCAACCGCTTCACCCTCACCGTTGAGCTCCGAGATACCACGACGCATTTGCGGGCCGAGGTTAATGTCAGCAATGTCACCTAATAGTAGCGGTGTACCTTTGTCTGTCACTTTTAACGGCAGAGATTGAATGTCTTCGATGCTTGTCAGGTAACCCGTCGTACGAACCATGTGCTCGGCTTCGGCAATCTCGACAACAGACGCTCCTGTTTCTTGATTACCATCTTGGATCGCCTTGTTGACCTGTTGAAGTGTTAGGTCATAAGCACGTAACTTGGCAGGATCAATCTGCACTTGATACTGCTTCACCATGCCGCCAACGGTCGCCACTTCAGACACGCCTTCTACGGTTTGCAACTCATACTTCAAGAACCAATCTTGCAAACTACGAAGTTCCGCTAAGTCGTGCTGACCTGTTTTATCTTGCAGAACATAGCTGTAAACCCAGCCCACACCGGTTGCATCTGGCCCTAGTGTTGGCTTAGCACTCGAAGGCAAGTTAGGTGCAACTTGGCTTAGGTACTCCAGCACTCGTGAACGTGCCCAGTACATATCAGTATCGTCATTGAAGATGATATAGACATAGGAATCACCAAAGAACGAGTAACCACGAACTGTTTCAGCACCCGGTACAGCTAACATGGCGGTGGTCAATGGATAGGTCACCTGATCCTCGACCACTTGTGGGGCTTGCCCCGGATAACTGGTTTTGATGATCACCTGAACATCTGACAAATCAGGAATGGCATCGACAGGTGTATTTTTAACGCTGTATAAGCCGCCAAATACGATGGCTACAGTAGCAACCAACACTAAGAAGCGGTTGCTAATAGACCAGCGAATGATTGCATTGATCATAGTTCGCCCTCACCCGTGCTATTCGTCGGTTCGAGAGATTTGAGCACATAATCAGAACCTTGCTTCGCCACTAGAAACCGAATGGTTTGTCCCTCGGCAAACTCAGATAAATCAAGGTCATCACTGGCTTGGAAATTCATTTCACCCGCTTTCCAATTCCACTCTGGGACTGGCTGATGTTTTACGGTGATCATGCCAAAATCTGCCATCAACATAGTGATGTCACCCGTTACCCAAACTTCGCCTGCGATCTTGTGTTTGTTGACCTTGTAATCAACAACCTCGTACTGCCCTGACTCTGTCTTTCTCATCTCAAAATCAATCGCCTTACCACGTTGCACGTCACTCATGTCTAAGCCTTCCGCAAACGTGAAATTCATCACCATGCCCGGCCAATCCCATTCTGGAACAGGCTGATGGTTAATCGTCACCATACGGCTGCCTTGCATAACATCGGAAATTTCACCGTTTGCCCATACGGTTTCCGCTTCTTCCTCAACACCATTGATGCGTGACAGATCAGCTGATTGGCTCGATTCAGAATCCAACATGAAGTGTGCAGAAGTGACAATACTCTCACCTTGCTCTAGCCCTTGAAGCACCTCTATTTTTTCGCCAGCTTCACGACCAACCTCAATACGAGCAGAGCGATACTTGCCAGAACCTTCTGACATCACCACTCGAGTCATACCACCGGAGTGAATCACCGAAGATCTTGGGATAGTAAGAACGGCTTCATCACTGATGGGTTTCAGCGCAATATTGGCGAACATATTTGGCTTAAGCTCGCCATTTGGATTGGAGAACTTCAAACGAACGCGCAAAGTTCGAGTTTTTGGGTCAAGGATTGGGTACACGTAATCGACATTACCCAACCACTCTTTGCCAGGAATGGCATCTAGCGTCATCACTGCATTGCTGCCTGACGAGATCCAGTGCGCTTGACGCTCAAACACCTCAGCATCAACCCATACTTCGCCTAATGGGCCAGCACTGATCACCGCTTGTGCCGGTGAAAGGTAACCACCTTCTCGGATATTCAGGCTTGCGATGACACCATCGGCTGGCGCTTTTATTTCAATGGTTTGCGAAGCTTTGCCTTGTCGCGTAATAGCGCGGATTTGCGTCTTATCAACACCCAAGGTAATCAAGCGTTCAGTCGAGCCCTTGATCAAACCTTTACGACCCGTTTTATAAGCACTGATCAACTCTTCTTGAGCTTTAACAAGCTCCGGAGAATAGAGTGTGAAAAGCACATCACCTTTGTTTACCTTCTCACCCACTGCGTTGATGTAGAGCTTCTCAACCCAACCAGCTGCTCTTACGTTGGTTTGCCACAATGTACTTTCATCGAACGCCACATAACCCACGGTTTCAATCCGAGGAGACAGCGCTTCGAACTTAACTTTCGCTGTTTTGACACCCAGGTTATTTTCTACCGAAGAATCAATGAACACGGTACCGGGCTTATCTTTGGCTCCGCCGTTCACATCGTCAGCATATACAGGGATAAGATCCATCCCCATTGGCGACTGGCCCGGCTTATCACGCTGATAATTTGGGTCCATCGGAGCTACCCAATACAAAGGCTCATCGCTGGCCTGTTTACTTACATCTGCGCCTGTACTCGTTGCCATTGCTGACATGTCATGTGCTGGATTAATTAGAAAATGGTTCACACCAAAACCCAATGCACCACCGACCAATAAAGCGATTGTTGCTACTTTTACTGTACTCATTGTCTATTCCCTTATTGATTGGCTGTGTGTTTAGTTGCGCTTGAGCTGAGTTGTGGTTGGTTTACTTGGTATTCAAAGCCACTGACTAACGCCGCCAGTTTGCTGTTAACGATGTTGAGGTCGGTGATCAAACGTTGTTGCTCTAACTGAAGCGCCAGCTCATCGGTCGTTGCTGAAATGACGTCGTTAAACTGGGCGGTATTGTTTTGATAGCCCCTCTCAACCGCGCTGATTCGGGCTGCGGTTTGAGGAAGCAAGGACGTTTGATAGCGATCTAATCGCTGGATCAGATTTGATCTGTCCACCAGCAATGCGTTCACTTGCGCGTTCATTTGGGAAAGTAAGGTGTCTTTTTGAGATTTGGCCGCACCAACTTGATACTGAGCAGCCGATAAGTTTTTATCTTGTCGATTCCCTGTAAACAGCGGGATGTCGACTGTCACATAAGCACTCACCAGATCAGAAGCTGTTTCACCCGCCATGTTATTGGCTTGACGGTGTGCATACATCACTTCCACCCCAAACTGCGGGGTATAAGCTTGCTCTGCTAACTCGACCTGAGTTTGATTGGAGGAAATACTGACATCGGAGATCTTAACCAAAGGATGGTCAGTCAGTAGCTGGTAGTGCTTGGTTGAATCGATATTGGTCGCTAATTTGCTTTCCAACAATGACCAATCGATTTGGTTAGTTGCATTCAGTGTGCCCTGAGAATCAAGAACCTGAGAGCCTAGCCAATCAGAACCCAACCATTCAGAAAGCTGAGAGATTAAGCGGCGCTGAACTTGCTGGTTTGCCTGAAGTTTCTCATCAAGCTTGCTCACTTGAAGCTGAGCGTTAAGCAGATCTTGCGCTTCACTTTTACCAATCGAGTAATTGGTTTGTACATAGTTTTCAAGCTCAACCAACAAACGACGATTTTGACGAATCACCGACTCAGCCTTTTGCTGATAACCTAACTCAAGCCAAAGCTGCGTCATGCTATTCGCAACCGTCAATTCTCTTGCTTGCACCTGCAAAGCTAAAGCATCAGCCTGCTGGCCTGCCTTTTTCTGTTGGAGGTTAAGCGTATCGCCACGCTCAAACTGCTGCATCAGCCCTACCGATATATTAGTCATCGGGTCTTCGTCGAATTGAAAGCTATCGACAGGCAAACCGCCAAATCCAACTTTCAATTTCGGGTCCATTAAGGTCGAGCTGGCAATACCCGTTTCTCGCATCGCTTGAGACTGAGCAAAGTACTGTTTACGATTTCCATCTTCGCTTAAAGCAATCTCAATCAGTGTATTGAGTTGCTGCGTTGAGCTTGCTTGGTCATGTGCTGAAATGTGTTGAGCATTTGAAGCTGACGCCGTGGTAGCCGCGAGCGTAGCACTTGAAAACAAGGCCATAGGCAAGGCAGCAGCAACCACTAAGCTCGTGTTCATGACAAACACAGAGGTTGTTGGTTTCATATTCACAATGAATGTCCATATCTAGCGCTAATTAGCGCATAAAAAAGAATGGCTTATCAGGTTTATCTAACTGATAGAGCTGTATTTTTAGATATAGATTTATGCGGAAGGTGGGCGTAGCAAAGATTGAGCGCGTGCGACTTTCTGGCCAATCGTGACCGATTGAAAACGAGCTAATGAAAAGGAAAGTTGATCAACGGCTTGAACAGCCTGAATTGGATAGGGACTTGCAGAACACATTGAGGCACAGCAATCGGCACTCGAACAATGGTTACCCATCATCGGACTGCCGTCTTCGCTCATTGAAGACATATCGAATTGAGCCATCAAAGCATGGGCACTCATGTTAGAGTCTTCAGCGTGTACTTCTTCACTCATCACATGACACCCTGCCATTGAATCATTAACCGAAGTATCGCTGTGGTAACAAGCCGACTTGCTCGACCCCATTTCCATCATCATTACTTCAGTCATCAAGGCTGAGGAGCTTGAGGCATAGCTAGACATCAACATCGCAATGATGCTGAAAACAATAATCCAAGTTTTTCGGAATGAGTTTGTCATAGTTTACCTTTGAATTTACACCGCAACTATAAACGTTACCCTTAGGGTAAGGTCAATGCCATTGTGCCGATATTTGCCTGACCGTTGAAAAAGTATTCATCCTCTCTTTCATCAAAATGAGATAATTCTTCGACTTTGCAGTTTTTTCTTTAAAAATTATCCAATTAGCTAGCGAAACCTCTATCTGTGTATTTTACTTAAGATAGTGCAACCACGATTCACGGATGATAAAAATGGCTAACAAAAAAAACGTCGAAGCAAACAAGAAAAATACAGAAATCAAAAATAAGAAAAGTAACGAGATAGAACAAAAGAAACCAACACAAAAAAAGAAGCGCAGACTGCATTCACATCTAAAAGTGAATATCCCACTTTTTCAGTCACTCATGATGATTTTGCCATCATTGGCTAAACACGCTGCTGCAGAAAGTATAGACAATGCCAGCGACGCTGCAGATCAAGTAACCGCAAATAACGTGACCGAAAAAGATGTCACCGATGACCATAGCAAGGCGGACTCATCAGCGGTTGCTCTCCAAGAAGCTCAGACGAGTGACAACGACGTAAACTCAACCTTAAGTGCAAGTCATGCCGCCCATGGTTCGAGCTCTCACTTGGTTCCTTCTCATCATTTATCGACGCTTTCTCACCCGCAAGTCCATTACATTCCTTCGGTATCGATGCCGACTATCTCCTCAGGGAGTAACGGTCAGCCGACTCATTCGAATGCGCCTACGACGCCCGCTTTACCTGTCACCTTTATGCCAGAAGTCATAAAAGGTACGTACGGAGAGCTTCATGTTGATGCAAATGGTCAATACACATTCGTATTGAATCCAAATTCTCCTCAATACATCCTGTTAAACCAGCACCAACCAGGTACTGATCATTTTGCGTTACATCTATCTAACGGCTCGAGCATCATTGTTCAGATACCGGTAACAGGTAAGCAAGACACGCCAAATATTTCTGGAGACTTAACAGGTGTGGTAACAGAAGATCACAATATTGATTCACAAGGCTTGTTACATGCGAACGGCAAAATCGATGTCATAGACCCTGACCAAAATGAAAGTTCGGTTACGCCGGAAGTTATCTCAGGTAAATATGGTTCATTAACTATCGATGCTGATGGACATTGGCAGTATCAAGTTGATAACTCGCTCTCTAATGTTCAAGCTTTAACCGCAGCCACTTCACTGCATGAAAGTTTCACAATTCACACCAAAGATGGCACACCTCAAACGATCGATATGACGATTGGCGGAAACGACGACAATGCCGTAATTACGGGTGTGGATGCTGGCACGTTAACTGAAGATTTAACGACACAAGTTCAAGGGCAGCTTTCGGTAACGGACTCTGATCTTGGAGAGGACCACTTTCAAGCCTCACAAGTGACTAGTAATTTCGGTACGCTAAGCATCACCAAAGACGGTGCGTGGACATACAATTTAGACAACAATAACCCAGTAGTTCAAAAACTTGGCCAAGGTTCAACTGCGACAGACATCGTCACTGTTCACTCAGCTGATGGTACAGCGCATCAAGTTATGGTTACGATCAATGGCACCAACGACCATGCAGTAATCACGAGTAGTACAGCAAATTCACCAAGTTCGTTTTTCGCTATCGGGACAAGTAATGGCTCAAGTCAAGTTACTGAAGATAAAGATCTAACGGTTTCGGGCCAACTCAACATCACCGATATCGACTCAAAAGAGGCGCATTTTTCTAATTCCGACCTCAAGGGGACACTGGGTACTTTACACCTTAAAGACAATGGCGATTGGAGCTACGACCTAGATAATAAAAACCCAAAAGTACAGGCTCTTGGTCAAGGCTCTGCGACAACAGACATCATAACCATCCACTCCGCCGACGGCACTCCTCATCAAATTGCAATTACCGTTAACGGCACCAATGATAAAGCCGTGATAAGCGGAACCAGTGCCGGCGTGGTAACCGAAGAGTCCCAACTTCAGACCTCGGGCACACTTGCGGTAACGGATGTGGATACTGGCGAGGCACACTTCGCTACTTCATCCACAGGAAGTACCGATATTGCAGGCTCGTTTGGTACGCTTCATCTGACCGATACTGGTTCTTGGACGTACGATCTTGATAATACAAATCCTAACGTTCAAGCATTGGGCAAAGGAGCAACCGCTACCGACACCATCACCGTTCATTCTGCTGATGGCACAACGTCAACGGTCAAAGTGACGATTAACGGCACTAACGACGCCGCTACTGTCAGTAGCGCGACCGTTGCCATCGATGAAACCGACAAAGCAGTAACGACATCAGGCACGTTAACCAGTACCGATGTTGATAATCCTGATAACACATTTACGCCAGACTCCATTGTTGGAGCTAATGGCGACCTAACTATTGATGCTAATGGGCATTGGGTGTTCACCGCCAACAGCGCGTTTAATCAATTGAACGTCGGCGATAAAGTCGAAGAGACTTTCACTGTCTCGTCTATTGATGGCACACCGTCGACCATCAAGGTGACGATTAATGGCACTAACGATGCAGCGACAGTCAGTACCGCAACAGTCAGTGTGGATGAGACTGATAAAGCGGAAACGACATCAGGAACGTTAACCAGCACCGATGTCGATAATCCGGATAATGCGTTCACTCCAGATTCCATTACTGGCACCAACGGCAACCTCACCATTGGTGCTAATGGCCAATGGACCTTCACCGCCAACAGCGCGTTTAATCAACTAAACGTCGGCGATAAAGTCGAAGAGACCTTCACTGTATCGTCTATTGATGGCACACCTTCGACCATTAAAGTCACGATTAACGGCACTAATGACGCTGCTACTGTCAGCAGCGCGACCATTGCCATCGATGAAACTGACAAAGCGGTAACAACTTC
>NZ_JBFRVF010000046.1:0-39378 GCF_041475025.1 Vibrio sp. 10N.222.49.C12
GTCTTATCTGCTCCAATTTTCAAAAATGTCTCGTATCTCGTATCTCGTATCTCGTATCTCGTATCTCGTATCTCGTATCTCGTATCTCAAATATCTTTTCTTCCACGCACAAAAAAGAGCACCGAAGTGCCCTTATTAGATTTTAAGCTAGCTATTAATAACTAACGATTATTGCCATATAGCTGAAAGTGAATCCATCAGGCCGCTCGTTGCACCTTGTGACTGCAGTGCTTGAAGAATGATGGGTGCAAATGTTGTAACCATTGATGGATCCATACCTAATCCAGAAAACGCACTTTCAACGGCACCTTGTGAGCTTAGTAGCGATGATAGACCAGTAGACTCAAGGCTCGACATACCCGGAATAAGTGTCGCGAGTTCTTTGTTGTCGGCTGTGCCAAGAGAGTTTTGTGCAAGGGCTAACATTGAACCAATACCGCCAACTGCTTGGTCGCTGGTAACAGAAGCTTGGTCAGCTACCGTATCCACAAGCGGTGTTGTTTCGTTCTGCTGAGACCACATATTCACTGCAGCCATCAGTGCAGTTTGGGATAGTTGGGAATAGTTGGTATCTGATGATGAACTGGTTTGTTCAGAGTCGCTAGTGCTAGCGCAAGAGACAACAGCAAGGCTGCTTAAAACTGTGATGAGTACTTTCTTCATTATTCGTCCTTAAGTAATAAAGTAATTTACTCTTTCACTATAAACGAAAAACGGCGATGTAGTCACATCGCCGTTGGATTATTTCAATTTTATTTGCCAATAGTATTTTGTTTTACTAAAGGTTTTTATAAAAATTAAAGAATAGCTAGAAGTTCTACTTCAAATACTAGAGCAGCAAATGGTGGGATTGCAGCACCTGCGCCACGCTCACCGTATGCTAGATCTTGAGGGATGTATAGCTTCCACTTAGAGCCAACAGGCATCATTTGTAGAGCTTGTACCCAACCTTGAATTACGCCAGTTACTGGGAATTCAGCAGGTTGACCGCGAGATACAGAGCTGTCGAAAACAGTACCGTCAGTTAGTTCGCCGTGGTAGTGAACACGTACTTGCTTGTCTGCAGTTGGGATTTCGCCAGTACCTTCAGTTAGTACTTCGTACTGAAGACCAGACTCAAGAACCGTTACTTCTGAACGAAGAGCGTTGTCAGCTAGGAAAGCTTCGCCGTCAGCAGCAGCAGCTTTAGCTAGTTCTTGACGTGCAGCTTCACCACGAGTGTGTAGCTCTTGTAGTGCGTTGTTGATTTCGTCAACTTCGATAGCTGGCATGTCGCCAACTAGAGCTGTTGCGATACCAGCAGCGATTGCGTCAACGTTTAGGCCTTCAAGACCAGAACCAGCAAGTTGTTGGCCCATTTGTAGACCGATACCGTAGCTAGCTTTTTGCTCTACAGTTTCAAATTTTACTTCAGACATGAAAAGTCACTCTTTTTGTCAGTACGAAAAGGGTAAGAATACCAGTATTAGCAGCGTGAAGAAACGGCTAGTCCCTGATCACTTGCGCTTTACCGTGCCCAAATCACAGCCATGTCAATTTTCTCGCTTTGGGCCTTGTTGTGACGGAAAGATCTATACTGTTGGTACTTTGGTTTTTATACTGTAGTTATTCAATGTATAGGACGCAGTGGTATGAATCGTCGTCAAAAGAAAAAACAGAAAGTTGACCACTTAGCAGAATTCAAGGATCGACTGAATCAGGTCAAAGAGAAATTGAGTTCGATCGATGTGAAGAAAATGAAAACCTCGACAGCGCAAACTTGGGGTTCATTGCCGAAGTTACACCAAAGACTGTTGATGGTGATTTCTCCGATCGTACTGATATTACTTTTTGTGCCGCTACCAGAACCTAAAGTAGACACAGCTCCAACAACATCGCGCGTTGAGCTTGAAATAAACACCGTCGGCTTAAGCGAACAGCAAAATGCCAAGAACGGCTCATTAGAACCGAGTAACAAAAATTGGCAGGAGTACCTTGTTAAGCAAGGGGATACGTTAGCGCAGGTTTTTCGAAACAACGATTTACCATTGTCTGACTTGAATGCGTTAGTGCGAATTGAAGGTGCAGATAAGCCGCTCAGTCAGATTCGTAAAGGCCAGCTGGTTCGTTTCAAACTTGCTGAAACTGGGCAGTTGGACATTCTTCAGCTAGAGAAAGGCGACACTTCGGTGATGTTCTTCCGCTTATCCGATGGTGGCTTTGGTCGCAGTAAGTAGACGAATAGTGAGCCTGAGTTAAAGCGCTTCACCAGACACAGATAAACGATAGAAAAGAGCTAAGCATTAGCTCTTTTTTTTGGTCGCTTGAAAGGGGCGAGTGGCAAGATGATAAGCATGATTCCGATAAAGGTTAATGTATCCGGAATCTCATCGAACCATATTGCACCTATTAGCGCGACAAACACCAATCCTGAATACTCAGCCAAGGCAATTTGGCTAGAGTGTGCTTTTTGATAGGCAGCAACCGCAAGGCCGTTGTAACTTAAGATTAGCGTCGCACTCAGGGCTATGTATCCCAAATGCTCCACAGACACCGGCTGCCAGTATAAGAAGCACAGTACTAATGAGGCTGGAATAGAGAATAAGGTTGTCCACCACAGCGTAGTGACCACCGTTTGCTCACTAGGAAGCTTTCTTACGAGTACATTAAATAGTGCTAGGGTGAGTGCTGTCCCCAAAGCAAATAGTGCCGCCCAATGAAATTGTGATGGCCTCAAGACAATCAATGCACCAATAAAACCTATGGTTGTGCCGATCACCTTGCCGAGTGCCGGTTGCTCTTTCAATAGCAACATTGAGAGCGGCAACATCAGTAAAGGCGCGACATAAAATACTGCGTTGGCGGTTGCCAAAGACAAGTGAGTGATCGCGACCACCATGCACCCACTGCCGATCAGAATTAACTGACCTCGAATGAAGGTTACCTTAGCCTGCTGTAAGCGCCGTTGTTCTTTTTTCTGCTGTAGCCACAAAGGGGTGATGATGAGCAGAGATATCAACTGTCGGAAAAAAATATACTGTAAGGGCGGTACTTCGCCATTTAACAGCTTTACCGCTACGTCGGAAAGCGAGGCAAACAAGTTACCTGCAACCAACAATAGAATACCGGCAGTGATATTCGTCATTATTTTTCTAATCTCATGTCTATATGAGGAATGTCATCTTCGAGGTACATATCCGAGATGGTGTTGAAGCCGTGGCTCGCATAGAAGTTTTCTAGGTGTTGCTGCGCGCCAATATCAATGGCCGTATTTGGCCAAAGAGCCTCGCAGCGTGTTAATGCTTCTTTTATTAATTGATGCCCCAAGCCATCACCTCTTGCTGATTGCTTGGTTGCGACTCGGCCGATGCTGGTGTTGTCGTAAGAGGTACCTGGTGGTAATAAACGTGCACACGCAACCAACTCATCATCAGAATAACCAAGCAGGTGCTCAACACCTGCGAGTGTATCTTTACCGTCCAGCTCTGGATAAGGACAAGTTTGCTCAACCACAAATACATCGACTCTTAATTTAAGTAGTTGATAAAGCTGTTGTGTTGAGAGTTCAGAAAAAGGAATTGAGTGCCAAGTGATCATGTTTACATCCAGAGATTATCGATGCCCTGAATGTACTATGCGTGATGATTGTTGGCATTAACTATTGTTAATTCGACCTTTAATTCTGCTCAGGCTGATTGCGGTGATTCCTAGATAAGCGGCAATTTGATTGTCATTTAAGCGCTGCTCAAGGTCGGGATAGTGCTCGCAGAACAGCTGATAACGTTGCTCTGGTGTATAGAGCAGCATGAAGCGTTCTTTGTTTTCCTTATGCATCAGCTGTGTTTCTAACAGCTTTAAATACAAAGGATTATTTGATGCACGCCACTCGATAACCGCATTCATTGGCAGCTCTAACATGGTGATGGGAGTCAGCGTTTCTAATAGGTAAGGGGACGCTTGGCTTTTTATCAGACTCTCAAAGCCGATGATCCAATCTTGTTCCCAATAGAACTCTTTACTGTATTGCTTACCATCATCAGTGAGGTAGCAGGCATGACACAAGCCTTCAAGTACAAAGTAGATTGAACTCGCCATCTCACCTTGATTGATCAAGATGTGTCTGGTTGGCAACTCAAGTGGCTTGGCGACAGCAACTAGAGATTCAATCTGGCTTTCAGAGAAGTCGAAGCTTTGTAGTTGTTCGATAAAAGAGGTGTGCATGAAAATAACCTAACCCAAATAAGTGCCGAAATCATCGCACTTATTTGGAGAGAGGTACAGAGCGGGATAAATCAGCGGCGTGCGTGTTGCTCTAGGTAATCTTGAGCAAGCTCTCTGCCCATGTATTTACCCAGAGTCTTCAGTGGTACCTTTTTAAGGTTCACCACAATCAAGCCATCCAAGACATCATTAAACGATGGGTCGACATTAAAACACACCAGTTTACCGTTCATCCCTAGATATTGGCGCAGCAGTACCGGCAGGCCTTTACCTTGCTCCATGCGTGCTAACACTTTAGAGAGCAGAGGCACACTCGCCAGTGAAGAGAGCAGGTGATTTTGCCAGAACACATGACTGCTGGTATTGAGTGGTGACGAAGGTGAAACCAAATTCGCCTTTTCCTCATCATAATGGTGGATTGATAACGTGGTCGCGATCAACAGACGCGCATTGTGGCTGTAATCATTGCTGATACTGACTGGGCCGAACAGATGGGTATATTGAGGGTGACGAGACACAAAGGTCGCAATGCCTTTCCACAATAGTAACAGTGAGTTCAGGCTCTTTTGGTAAGGTTTACTTACTACCGATCGCCCTAGTTCAATGCTGTTTTCTAACGTATCAATGAATTCTTGGTTGTAGTTAAACAGGCTACGAGAGTAAAGCTGATCAAGCCCGTGCTCTGCGATGAGTTTGTCGACCATACCGAGTCGATACGCCCCGACCAGTTCTGCCTTGGTTTTATTCCACACAAACAGTTGATGGTAGTAAAGGTCATACTCATCTAAATCACAGGCCAGCCCACTGCCTTCTCCGACTTCTCTAAAGCTTTCTTCTCTTACTCGACCAATCTCGCGCATTAAGTTAGGAATAGAGTGGCTAGGCGTGCAGTAGACCTCGAAGTCCCCTTGCTCAAGTAACTTCATATCTTCCGGAAGAGAATCGACCTCTATTGCCAACACTTCTGGCGGAATAGGCGCAATCACTTGGGTATCAAAACAAGGTGCGTGGATGGGCGTGCTCGGGCTGTCTTGTTGACTCATTAGATAGGTATTAAGTCGTAGGTAGTTGACGATATCCATCTCTTTTTCAAACGATTTTATCTCTGAATATGGAATCGATGAGCCAATCGAGATAGAGATAGTTGTCGCTTGTTTATTAAGAAGTTCACGCCCGAGTAGAGCGGTTCTCAACAGTGGATGAACACGACCCGCTTGATAGAAAAGCTCACTGTTCTTGCCATTGATAAAGATAGGTACCGTGGTGGCTTGGTGACGTTTGACGAATTTCGCTACCGACTTGCTCCACTCGATGTCTGTCAGTGTTTTTGCCCCTTTACGGTAGCTTGATACTTCACCTGCTGGGAATACAATCAATAGTCCACCATCAGCCAAATGACGATTGGCATCTCGAATCGCTTTGGCATTGGTGCGTTTCGATTCTTTACTGTTAAAGACATCGACACCGATGAAAAGATCATCCAGTTCAGGCAGGCGCTTAAGTAACTCATTGGCCAGCACCTTCACATCCTTTCTTACTGATCCTACGAGATCGGCAAGGATCACGCCTTCGATGGCGCCAAGCGGGTGGTTCGCCACAATCACGACAGACCCTTCTTCCGGGATGTTTTCCGTGCTTCCCGATGCAACCGAGTAGTCGATATTGAGCGCCGACAGAGTGTAACTCATGAATTCGAAGCTAGATAACTCGTTTTTACGATCTTGGTAGAGTCGGTCTAGCTTAGATAGCCCAGTTGCCCACTCGACAACAGACTCACCTAAACCAAAAGGCGTGTAACGTGGTAAACGAAAAGGACTATCAATCATAATGAAATTACCTTACTTAATCAGTTGCGGCCAAACTTTATCGGCTTGTTGAATATGCTGTGCTTGGTCTTGTTCCCAGCGCTGCTTAATCTCTTGGTCGTAGTTAAGATAAAGTTTGTCATCAACTATGGTCCAATACTGTGGGTCACCTGGTGCGAAGTCGTTTTTGGCAGAAACGGCCCAAGCGCAATAGCCACCATATTGAGGGGCATATTTTTCAGGATTATTAACAAATAAAGTCAGATTCTTTTCAGAAGAGAAATACCAGTCCGCGCCTTTGTACTCGGTGCTGAACTTCTTGCTCCCTTCAACAGGCTTCCCAGACGTGAAATAAGCCACGGTATCGTAGCCATCGAGTGCCTTACTGCTAAAGAAGCCGGTATAGATTTCATCGGCGGCAAATACGTACGGGCTAACAAGTAGCAGAACCATGGTGAATAGTTTTCTCATGATGGACTCCATCTATAGATTGATTGCGGGTGATAAATCAAAGGTAAAGCGCTGCTGATTTATCTGACATGGTTTAATGGGTTCGCATGGTGAGCCGGGTGCATAAAACATAGAGGCTTGACCATGCAGGTTACGTAAGTGTGTAAAGCTCACGGTATGTGCGTCTTCGCGATGCATACAGGTCGCTAAATGAGGTTGCTCATTGTGATGGTGAGAGTGGAACATCAGTAAGTTCTGTTGATTCTTACCTGCCGCCATGAGCTGATCATATTTTGCTTGTCGGTAGGCTTGCACTCGCTCTAAATCAACACCGGATGAGAAGAGTGGAGAATCAGTGTCGACTATTTTCTGTTGAATACCATCCCACATGTAGGCGATAACCAGACCATTGTGTTGGGTTAGATTGGGCGCGAAAGCTAGCAAGGTAAATGGGGCAAAAGAGTGTAGGTCTAGCTTGTGAAACGCTTCAGATAGCTGACTGATATTACGACTCGATGATAGGTTTTTAAGTAGCAAACCGCGGCTTACTAAAGGACCAACGGGCACTGTGCCTTGATAGTTATTGAGTAGGCATAGCGAAAGCCCGAACTCATTAATACTTATCCAGCTACCGCCGCCAGTTGGGTCGAGTGGCATAATGATATCGACACCGTTGACTCGATATTGTCTGGGTGGCATTGCCAGTGCTCGCGTCTTTTGTTCATCACGATTAAAAAAGACCTGATAACCATTCTCTTCAAGCAGCCAAGATACTGAACACATGATTATTGCTCCCTCAGATAGCTGTTGGTGGTTGGGGCATAACCAAAGGTGTTGCAGGTCTCGACGTCTAGGAAGGTGGTGATCACCTTGATCATCGCGTAATGATGATTGGCATGCAGTGCGGCAAAGGTGACCTCTCTTTCGAGCGTTGAAGGCAGGCTTGCGAACACTTGAGCATCCATCGAAACCTCGGTTTGGATCATGATAGGCGCTTCGAGATCTCGACGGTCTAATCGTTCAAGCCAGTTGATCACATAGTGGATCTCTTTGACTGCAATAGAGCGGTCGTATTCGACAGGATGACCACGACGACGAGTGTTGTAATCAACGGCCTCATCCTCTTTTAAAATCAAGGCGTGAAAAAGATCCAGTGTGTGACGAGTATGTTCACCGATAGAGCTTGTAACGTGTGGCTTTGCTCGTGTCAGGTAATCGCTGTCAGAAATCGCTAACAAAAACTCTAGACCCTGATTCAATATCTCTACCGCTCCCTTGATGCTAGGAGAGAAAGAAGTAAGGGCGCTCGGTTGGGCTATGGGGTTCATTCATGATCCTCGTGCAAAGTTAGTCGGTAGTCGGATATTGTTGAACAAGACGTCGCTCTTCTTGCCACGCCGCAAATAAGCTCTTGAAAGAAGGGGATTGGTGGCCTCGTTGTTTTTGCTGAGCGCCAATATCAAAAAGAATGCGATATTGCAGGAGTAGCGTAGAAAATATCTCTCGTAATGGGGTGTTGCGATCCCAGATATGTCCAGCCTCACTGCTTGCGCCATTGACCTCAAGGATCGTGAAATCCTCGCCGTTCATTAGGCTGTGCATGTCCTTAAACTTGACGTCGAGTCGGCCAAAATGAAAACCATCGAAGTCATCGAATATCTCGTCTAAACGTTCAGTTAAAGCCCGAGTGATGTATTGATTGCCATCGCGGAAGATGCAGCCACGGCTATGGCTACCTGCGAACGCGAGTTGGAACTCTTCACCCTCTGCGAGCACGTGATCCAATTTATCTTCATGCCTTGGTAGATACAGGTGGCTGAGTTGCCCAGCGCGCGGGCTATTTTCAATTAATTGTTTGAGTGTCGACTTGCCATCACCCATCACCATTGGCGCGTATTTGAGTGTGATCGAGATGATCTCACCTTGCTTTTTGTTTGGGTAACGAACATAGAAAACACCCGCTTCGGCTTGATAAGGCGCCTTTTTTTGCAGTAGAAAGCGAGCATTATTTGGGAAAGATTCGACATATTGCTCAAGTTGAACTTGGTTGTTGATCAGCTTAACGCCAACACCTCGACAACCAAGATCCGGCTTCGCCACGATAGGGAAATCAAGATCGGATTGTATGAGTGCGCTGCGTGCGTCTTCGGCTTGTTTTTTACTGCTGAGATCCGTTTTGGTTAGGGTAATAAACGGAGAGATCCAACGCTGACTCGATGATCCGGCAAGGCTCAATATCTCGTGCTTTGATTCGCCGACCATACCACTGAGTTTGATGCTTGGATTAGCGATGAGCGGAAGTGCCCAGTCAAAGTGCCGTAACCCTTGCATCAGACTTTGAATCACCACTGGCGTGTAGAAGAACCAAGTTGGAAGAAACTCATAAGGAGAGACGCTGCGCACGGTATCTTTTTCAAGCAGAGGCATACCTGCATTAATTTGATGTGCGGGAATGATGCGAATATCTTGCGGTGAACTCATGATAATCCTCTAGAGTAGGTTCTATTCATTAATCGATTGCCGATAAACAGCAAAGCGATGGCACACGGGATGATGATCCATTGATATTCAGAGGCTTGCAGCCACGCTGATGTCCCTAAATAGTAGATGGCAGAGAAGACAATGCCAGTCCAGAGCGCAGTGGCACTAATCACGGCAAACAAGAAAGTAGACAGTGGGATGGCGAAAAAGCCACTCAAGGTAAACCCGACGGTGCGAAGCCCAGGAATAAAGCGGATGACAAAAAGGCTGCTGAATGCGTTCTGACGTAATTTGGTACGAAGCGAACGAAAGTACTTATTGGTGAGGGCTTTATATCGAACACCTCGGAAGTAACGTCCTGACTTCCCTAAGTAATAAAGACCGAGATCACCCGTGGCAATACCGATGAAAATAGCAAGCAGCGCATATTGAGGAAGTATTAGACCTTGAGTCGCGATGCCTGCCGCCGTAACAATCGCAAGATCTTCAAGCAGATAAGAAAGCGCGATGATGCCAAGCATCAGCCATAGCAGCGACTCCTCCCCTGAATGTAACCATGCTTGAATGCTCTCGACGGTGCTCATTAAATGTCCTTATCTATCCTATCGATGAATGGCTTAACCACCATTCATTGAGTGTAGTAAATTAAATAGACAGGAGGAGCAGATAAAAACTTACAGCTGATTAGTGTTTTTTTGTGTTGGATTCATTTAATTGGTGGTTTGAGTCGTGCTGTTTGACTGCTGTTTGACTGCTGTTTTGAAGCTAAAGGCGTGGCATTTAGAAGCGGGTTGAACGAGAGTTTGTCGTTCGAAAATTAGGGCTTTGGGCTGAACATTTAGAAGAAAAGAAAAAGGCTGAGTCGTTAAACTCAGCCTTTCAGAACGTTAACTATGGATTACTTAAGCAATCTATTTAGTTAGGTCAATCTGGTAAACAGCAAAACCAACATCGTCAGTCGCAACACGTTTCATCGGGTATTGACCCTTTTCTTTGATGAACTCTGCTGCTTTGTCGCTTGGAGATGTTTCAAAGCGGATATCTAGCTTGTTATCCGTTTTGATTGGTGCAAATGACCAATTGTTATCCGCGCTTGGGCTCACTTGACCTTGCTCTTTGCTTACGCGAGAGATGTAGTTTGCAAGAACAGTACGGTTCTCATCTGGTGCATCAAATGCGATGAAGTCTTCACCTGTGCCTGGGAACTTAGCGCTGTATGCACGGTAGTTGTTGGTGGCGATCAGGAAGTCTTGCTTCATGTCGATTGGCTTACCTTGGTAAGTTAGGCCAACAATACGCTGTGAGTCAGGGTTAACGACTTTACAGTTTGCATCGTATTTCGCAGGTTGAGTTACGTCGATTTGGTAATCAACACCGTCGATAACATCGAAGTTGTAAGTGCGGAAGTTATCCCACTCGATCAACTGTTGTGGTGCTGTTGAGTTAACATCAACTTGGTTGAATTGACCAGCAGAACACTCAAGCCACTCTTTTACTTCGTGACCTGTTACCTTCATCGCAACTAGTGTGTTCGGGTAAAGGTATAAGTCAGCTGCGTTACGGAATGTCAGTTGACCAGATTCAACTTCAGTGAAGTTCGCTGGGTCATTCTTACGGCCACCAGCTTTGAATGGTGCAGCCGCGGAAAGTACTGGCGTACCATCTAGGTCAGGGTCACCTTGGATGAACTGTTCAACGTAATCTTTCTGTGCAAGGTTAACGATTTGAACTGTTGGATCGTCTTGTACTAGAGACAAGAAGCTGTACATCACATCGTCTGCTTTACCAATCGGTTGGTTAACAAACTCACGAGTACCAGCGTGGTCTTTTTCTAGTGCTGTTACGATGCCTTCATCAGCTGCAGCAAGCGATTTCTTCTCGATTTTGTCGTAGATAGGGCGTGCTTCTGATTGGCCTTTAACGACTTCCCACTTACCGTCTTTTTGTGCCAGTGTTAGGTCCATAACACCAACGTGGCTACCCCAACGACCTGGCATTACTGCCGCAACGCCGTTCATTGTGCCCGTTTCGTTGTCGATGCCTTGAATGTCATCAAAACCTTTACCTGGGAACACTGCGTGAGAGTGGCCGAATGCGATCGCATCAATGCCATCTACTTCAGATAGGTAGAACGTTGAGTTCTCTTCGCCATTTTTGTATGGGTCAGTTGATACGCCTGAGTGAGGGATAGCAACGATAACTTCAGCGCCTTCCGCTTTCATTTGAGGCACTAACTCGTTAGCCGTCTCAATGATGTCACGAGCGATCACTTTGCCTTCAAGGTTCTTTTTATCCCACGTCATGATTTGTGGTGGAACAAAACCGATGTAACCCACTTTTACTTCGTGCTCTACACCAGCAGTATCTTCGAACGTGTGCGTCTTGATGATATAAGGCGTGAAGTAGTGTTCTTTGGTTTCTGCGTCGTAAACGTTAGCACTGATGTACGGGAAATCAGCGTCGTTGATAGATTCTTCTAGGAACTCAAGACCGTAGTTGAATTCGTGGTTACCTATGTTTGCAGCGTCGTAGCTTAGTTGGTTCATAGCTTTGTATGCAGGGTGAACTTCGCCTACTTCGATGCCTTTGTCTGCCATGTAGTCACCCATTGGGCTACCTTGCAGCAAGTCACCGTTATCAACTAATACGCTGTTGGTTACTTCGTTTTGAGCTTCTTTTACTAGAGTTGCAGTACGTGCTAAGCCGATTTTTTTCGATGGCTTGTCTTTGTAGTAATCGTAATCCATTAGGTTGGTATGGATGTCCGTTGTCTCTACGACACGTAGTTTAATCACTTCATCGGTATCTGGTGTTGTTGTACAGCCTGATAGAGTCAAACCAAGACCCGCAAGCACAGCCAATGACAAAGGTTTCATTGCAACTTTCATTTTGTAGCTCCAAAGTGGATAGTAGAAAATTCGTTGCGTAATGTAACAAAATGGAATGAAACAATGATTACAACGAATGTTAATTCGTGACTTAGATCGACTACTTTATGGTGTTCTGCAAGACGCCTCCCAAACCTGATTAATCGATGTGCAACTGATATCGATAATATTAGTCCATTCATTTCACCTGCTTATCGATAAATTCAATCCCTTATCAGCTTTTCGAATAAAAAATGAAATTTTAGAATTTCCAGTAATATGAGAGGCTCGTCATAATGCCTATATCAAGGACGTATCAGGCAGACGAATAGCAAGGATAGCTCAACACGAAGCTTCTGTTTTCTTCTAGTGCCAATACTCCCATTCACTCAAGTGGATGAGTTAAATCCCATGCTTGGCAAGACCAAGTAATGAATTGCTCGTAACGCGAGCCTTAAAGGAAGCACTGAAATGGACCAAGAACGTTTAACCCACCTAAAACAGCTCGAAGCGGAAAGTATTCATATTATCCGTGAAGTAGCGGCTGAGTTTGATAACCCAGTGATGATGTACTCCATCGGAAAAGATTCTTCTGTGATGCTTCATTTAGCTCGCAAAGCGTTTTATCCAGGCAAGATTCCATTCCCGCTATTGCATGTAGATACGGATTGGAAATTCCGCGAGATGATTGAGTTTCGTGATCGTACGGCTAAAAAGTACGGCTTCGACCTTTTAGTACATAAGAACCCAGAAGGTATTGAGATGGGTTGTAGCCCATTTGTACATGGTTCTTCGAAGCACACTGACATCATGAAAACACAGGGCCTTAAGCAGGCGTTAAACAAGTATGGGTTCGATGCGGCTTTTGGTGGTGCGCGTCGTGATGAAGAAAAATCTCGTGCGAAAGAACGTGTTTATTCTTTCCGTGATAAGAACCATACGTGGGATCCAAAAAACCAGCGTCCAGAGCTTTGGCACACCTACAACGGTCAGGTTAATAAGGGCGAAAGCATTCGTGTATTCCCGCTATCTAATTGGACTGAGCTCGATATCTGGCAATACATCTATCTAGAGAGCATCGATATTGTTCCACTTTACCTTTCAGACAAACGCCCTGTAGTTGAGCGTGATGGCATGCTGATCATGGTTGATGATGACCGTATGGAGCTGCAAGAAGGTGAAGTGATTGAAGAGAAAAGCGTTCGTTTTCGTACTTTAGGCTGTTACCCATTAACCGGAGCGGTTGAATCTGAGGCGAATACGCTAACGGGCATTATTGAAGAGATGCTGGTGGCGACGTCTAGTGAGCGTCAAGGTCGAGCGATTGACCATGATCAGTCGGGCTCTATGGAGCTGAAAAAGCGCCAAGGTTATTTCTAAGAATCTAAGGAAAGAAAAATGAATAGTGCAGTAGAAGCCGAATTGGCTGAACTAGGGATTGAAGGTTATCTAAGTCAGCATCAGCATAAATCTATGCTTAGATTTTTAACTTGTGGCTCGGTAGATGACGGTAAAAGTACGCTAATCGGTCGCTTACTCCATGATACAAAACAGATTTATGAAGATCAGCTAGCGGCGGTTCACTCGGATAGCCAACGAGTGGGAACGACAGGTGAGAAACCTGATTTGGCACTGCTTGTTGATGGTCTGCAGGCTGAGCGTGAGCAAGGGATCACGATCGATGTGGCTTACCGCTACTTCTCGACTCAAAAACGTAAGTTCATTATTGCTGATACTCCTGGGCATGAGCAGTATACGCGCAACATGGCAACAGGCGCTTCAACGTGTGATCTGGCGGTGATCTTGATTGATGCTCGTAAGGGCGTTCTGGATCAAACACGTCGTCACTCGTTTATCTCTAACCTGCTTGGTTTGAAGCATTTCATCGTTGCTGTAAACAAGATGGATCTCGTGGATTACGCGCAAGATCGTTTTGAAGAAATTCGCGATGAATACCTAGAGTTTGCAGAAAACCTAGAAGGCGAAACCAATATTCAGATCTTGCCAGTATCGGCGCTTGAAGGCATCAACGTTGCTGCACCAAGTAAAGAGCTTGCATGGTTCGAAGGCCCATCTCTGCTAGAAGTGTTAGAGAACGTCGACATTGACCAAAAGCGTTCGGCAGGTGAATTCCGATTCCCAGTTCAGTACGTCAATCGTCCTAACTTAGACTTCCGCGGTTTTGCTGGCACCGTTGCCTCTGGCCGTGTCAGTGTCGGTGATGAAATCAAGGCGCTGCCGTCGGGTAAAACCTCTAAGGTTGCACGCATTGTAACTTTTGATGGTGATTTGGAGTCTGCGCAAGCGGGCTTGGCAGTAACACTGACTCTTGAAGATGAGATTGATATCAGTCGTGGTGATTTGATTGTGCTAGAAAACGCGCAGATTGAATCCACTAACCACGTATTGGCTGACATCGTGTGGATGACAGAGCAACCATTGCAACCGGGCAAAGCTTACGACATCAAGATCGCAGGCAAGAAAACCGTTGGTCAGGTTGAAATGGTTCGTCACCAATACGACATCAACAACCTATCGACTCACGCTGTCGATGAGTTGCCATTGAATGGCATTGGCTTGTGTGAATGGTCACTGAACGAGACTGTCGCGCTGGATAAATACCGTGAAAGTGCCGATACCGGTGGCTTCATCGTTATCGACCGACTAACCAACGTGACGGTTGGCGCGGGTTTGATTCGAGACCGTTTGGACTCTGTTGAACAGCAAGTCGGTAACTTCTCTGCATTTGAACTTGAGTTCAACGCATTGGTTCGCAAACATTTCCCTCATTGGGATGCCAAAGATCTAAGCCAACTACTGAAGTCATAAACGACCAAGTAACAGCTTATTGAATCAGGCGGAAACCGATCGTTTCCGCCATAAAGGACGGGTATATGTGGCAACAAGGATTTGTATTAGCGATTTTGCTCGGCATCATTACTTGCCTGCTCGTTACCCGTATTAAGCCAAGCTTTATCTTTGCTGGCGCGGCGTTTATTGCTTTTATGGCTGGCATGATCGACTTGTCGAGCTTGGCTAATAACTTCACTAACTCCTCGTTACTGACTTTAATTCTTCTGATCCTCGCATCAAGTGCGTTGGAGAAAACTCGCTTAATCAGCTGGGTTAGCCGCAATATCTCTGAAGGTAGGCTAGGTACCGTGGTTGCGAAGTTGGGTATTTCTACAGCGTTACTTTCTTCTTTTACTAATAACACCGCGGTGGTTGTTTCTTTGATCGGGGCGATCAAACGTAATCAACAGCACGCGCCGTCTAAGTTACTTATCCCTTTGTCATACGCTGCCATCTTAGGTGGCACCCTGACATTGATCGGCACCTCTACCAATTTGATCATCAATAGTTTTGTTGAAGATGCAGGTTTACCGAGCTTAAACTTTTTCACACCTACCTTGATCGGTTTAGCGGTTTTGGTCGGTGGGGTATTGATCCTTATTCCTCTTAGCTATTTTCTACCCAGCTACGATGATGGTTCTCAAGATGATCTGCCTTACTTTTTAGAAGCCAGAGTTGAGCCAGGTTCTCCATTAGTTGGCCGTAGCGTCAGTGAAAATAATCTTAGAGCTCTTAGAAAACTGTTCTTAGCCGAAGTGATTCGAGACGGTAAAACCACCGCGTCGATTGACCCTGATTTTATTCTTCAAGCTCGCGACCGATTGCTGTTTTGTGGTGATGTAGAGAGTGTTGCAACACTGCAAGAAATCCAAGGTTTAACCCTGTTTGGTCAGCATCATTTGAATGGCCAGAGCTTTGTTGAAGTGGTGGTGAGTTCGTCGGCAAGCTTCTGTAACAAAACCCTGAAAACCAGCCAATTTAGAGATCGTTTCGATGCGGTTGTGGTTGCTATTCGTCGTGGCCATGAACGCCTAGAAGGTGGGCTAGGGAATATCACATTGACCGCTGGTGATACCTTGATTTTGGTTCCAGGTAAACGCTTTGAAGAACAGCGCCAACAACACAACAAAGAGTTTGTGTTGATGAATGACTTAGATTCGAGTGCCAAGCTTGATGCCGACAAATCGACGTTCGTGTTGCTCGGCTTTGCTAGCGTGATTGGTTTAGCCCTTATCGATGCAGTACCTATTATCAAAGGCTTAGCTGGTTTTCTACTGTTGCTGGTGGCATTTGGCGTGGTGCAACTGGGTGAGCTCCGCCGCCGTTTCCCAGTTGATATTGTGGTGATCGTGGGCTCTGCACTTTCTATTGCTCAACTGATGATTTCATCGGGTTTATCTGAGCGGATGGGGCTGATGTTTATGGAGGCGTTTAATGGCTGGGGCGTATTCGGTGCGTTAGTTGCTACCTACTTTATGACTTTGGTTTTGACAGAGCTGGTGACCAATAATGCGGCTGCAGCACTCTCATTTCCGATTGGCTACAGTATGGCAGTAGGTTATGGCGTTGACCCTATGCCGTTCATCATGGCGGTACTGTTTGGTGCCAGTGCCAGTTTTATCTCTCCATACGGCTACCAAACCAACTTACTTGTTTATAGCGTAGGTAATTACCATTTAACGGATTATCTGCGTATCGGCATTCCAATCTCGATTGTATATTCGGGCTTGGTGCTGACCCTAATTCCTTATTTTTTCCCATTTTAATGCTGTTTATTTAAAGGACTAATTATGACCGCAGTACTCAAATCCAAAGATGAGAATGTTGTGTGGCATCAACACTCGATTGATAAAACATTTCGCGCGGATCTGAAATCACAAAAGCCAGCCGTGCTCTGGTTCACGGGTTTGTCTGGTTCTGGTAAATCGACAGTCGCTGGAGCATTAGAAAATCGCTTGGCACAGCTTGGTTACCATACTTATTTATTGGATGGCGACAATGTGCGTCATGGATTATGTAGTGACCTTGGCTTCTCTGAGCAAGATCGTCGAGAGAACATCCGTCGTATTGGTGAGCTTGCTAAATTGATGGCAGATGCAGGCTTGATCGTGTTGTCAGCCTTTATTTCTCCGCATCAAGCTGAAAGGCAACTCGTGAGAGATTTATTGCCGGAAGGTGAGTTTCTTGAGGTGTTCGTCAATACGCCATTAGAGGTTTGCGAACAGCGTGATCCTAAAGGTCTGTATAAGAAAGCACGTGCCGGAGAAATCCCGAACTTCACAGGTATTAGTTCAGTGTACGAAGCGCCTCTGAACCCTGAGATTGATCTACCTGCAGGTGAGAAGACACTCGATGAATTGGTCGAACTGTGTATTGATGCGTTGGAGAAGCGAAATATCTTAGCCAACTGAGATCGTTGGTATGACTAAGGCTACTCAGCTGTTTATCTGTTTATTCACGACCGATAAATAGTGCAGCCTTAGTTTACCTAGACAAGAAACCTATCCTCTAGATTCTCTTTATTCCTCTCTATACTTCACTTTTTACACCGTCAATTTTAGCTCCGTCGAGTGTCTAGACGGTGTAATTTACGCTGCTTTTCACTTCTGTCTGTACTGTGAATTTCTGGCTCAATAGTGCAATCAGTTGATCGTAATACTGCGTGTTTGGCTTGTTACCGAGCAAGGTACAAAGCTCATTGCCTGTAGGGCTGAATCGGTAGTAAACCAGCTTCACGCCTTTTGATAATGGTGCCAGTGACATGCTCTTACCTTGATAGGTTAGGTGCAGGGCTGGATCGAAATCAATCTCTCCGGATTCTAATTCTGTGCCCAGAATAATCCCGAGCTCTATCAAGTGGAGCAAGCTGGAGTAGGGCAGGTTGTGCCCACCAAGGTTGATGGTGTTGGTGGTGTCCCTTTTGCCAAAGTTGAATAGCCCAGCATGAGATTTAAAGCCGAGTAAGAGCTTTCTGCTGTTATCGCTACCAAAGCTACAACCCAGTGATGCTGCCCTTTGTAGGGTTAACGCTTCTTTTGGTGTCATGTCTTTTAAGATTTGCAGTGCCTTCATCGACGTCGAGCCTGGGTTGGTGACTTCTCGTTTCAGTACTTGAGCCCATAGCCTCTGCATCGATGTATTGTGGATCTCTTGTGCCATGTCGAAGAAACGGTATAACCAGTCCTGATCCGGGTCTCCAGCCGCTTCATCCTTACATGAAGAGTGCGCCAACTTTAGAATCTGTTCTAGGTTCTTTTGGCGAAGCTCTCTACGTTTTTTCTCTCGCAATAGTGCCCGTTCGATAAGCGTACTCTCAGCTTTATCCTTTGGCTTGGCACTATGACTAATTAAGGAATCGAGGCCGAAGCTTTGTGCGATGTGCAGCATTCTGCTGGCACTGTCGGCAATATGAGGCTTTTTCTCATGCTTATGCTGTGTGTCGCTAGCATGCTCAATGATCACTGGCTGTTTGGTTTTTGACATAAGAGTACCGTTAGGAGACGACTCAAAACCAATCGTAGTAAATAATTGCTCAGCCTAGCTTGTTAAAACGCTTGATAACTGAGCTACAATTTTTGATTGTAGAATAACTACTTATCAAAAAGCTCCGCCTTGTTCTCAAGGCTTTTTCCTACGCTATTTCTGAACACTTACTTATTGTGATTGGTATAACTGTCTAAAATGTAACTCTTTATCTTATTGGTGGCTAGATTTTGCGTGCAGAGTTGAAGGTTTCAACAAAATTTTACTTTTGCTAGTGATAATAAAATGTTAAATTTGTTGTAATTCTCAAGGAGGAGTTATGAATCAAGCCAATGATAACAAGCTGAAGAAACAGCTTAGTATAGGGTTATTACTCGCGACTTATGTCGCTGTTCTAGCTTACTTATCTAATTACATCGCGTAATTCAGAAGAAAATTATCGTTATTAAACTGTTATTGAATGATCACACTCGTTCAGTGACGGCAGCTCATCCTTGAGCCACCCTTCTAATGACTACATGTCGTCATACTCTTCAATCGCAGTACCTTCAATAAGATAACCGGTTTGCGCTAAGTCATGGCTGATTGACTCAGTTTTCAGCGTTCCGACCAAATAGATCACATCCCATAACTGCTGTATTGGTGCACCTTTCGGGAACTTCACGTAGATGATTTGGTTCGGTGGCGGCGGTGGCACGTGGATACATGCGCCAAAGTACGGTACCAGCAGAAACTCAGTGATCATATTCTCATCACCTTCCAATGGAATCACAAAGCCAGGAATCTTCACTGTGCTGCCATTCAGCTCTGGGCGAACAGCACCAAGTGTCGATTGTTGAGGTTTGTCCATACTATTGTGGTCAACCATCGGCATACCAAATGAATCTAGCTGAGCACGTTCTGATTCTGGAATCAAATCAATCCATTCAAGTGTTAATACCGATTCGTCATTCTGAGTGGTTTCAGCGTGAGCTGTACTGATAAATGGGAACAGAAGTAGCCCAAGTATCAGTAGGAATTTGCGTTGCATCGTAGGTTCCTATTTTAGATTCGAATCGTCATGCCATCAGACAATGACTGGCGGTAAGCCCTGAAAGCGGGAATAAAGCCGATAATGATTCCGGCAACTTGTACCAGCATAAGCAGTTTCCACTCATGCGGTGTGATTGCGGATATCGATATGTTGATACCATAACTTTGTTGCACAATAGGAGCAACCACTGCGATCAGCGCAAACAATACTGCAACACCTAATGTAATGCCAAGGAAGGTTAGCGCACTGGCTTCACTGATCAGTAAACCAAACACATGACGAGGTCTTGCGCCCATCGCACGTAGGATGGCCATCTCTCGGCGCCTTTCTTGCAAGCTAGTGAGTAGGCTACTGAGCATGCCCAATAAACCGGCGACGACAACAAACCCTGAAACAATCAGTAGTGCTTGTTCTGCTACAGCCATCATTCCCCACAATTCGTGAAGCGCAATGCCCGGCATAATGGCGCTTAAAGGTTCTTGGCGGTAGTTATTGATTTCTCGTTGCAGTGCGAAGGTTTGAATCTTCGAATTCAGCCCGAGCATCATCGCGGTAATCTGCTTCGGTTGGAAATCAAAAGTCTTTAAGGTTTCGGCATCCGGCGTATGTCCTAGGTTAGCACCTGACTCCCAGCCAACATGAATCGCTTCAATAGCCTCTAACGAAACGTGTACGGTTTTATCTACTGGTGTCCCGGTTGGCGCGAGTATTCCCACAATTTTGAAGGGCAGATTATCGTGACGGCTAAACGCAACATCACTGATACCGTGCGCAAGAATGATTTGATCACCTATTTTGTAATCTAGCTTCTTCGCGACGTCGGCACCAATCACTACGTCAAATAGCTGATTAAACTCTTTACCTTGTTGGAAAGTAAGTAATTGCTTACTTCCATAGCGATAGTTTTCAAAGTAACTATGATTTGTACCCATCACACGGAAGCCTTTGTGTGAATCGCCCAATGATATTGGTATCGCCCACTTTACTGCGTTGTGCTGGCTAAATTCTTCATAGCTTTTCCAGTCGATGTTGTTGGTCGCATTACCGATTCTAAATACGGAATAAAGCAGCAGGTTTACCTGACCAGAGCGGCCACCGACGATAAGGTCAGTACCTGAAATCGTATTGGCGAAGCTGCTCTTAGCTTCGGTTCTAACGCGTTCTACGCCGAGCAAGAGAATGACAGATACCGCCACCGTGAGAATGGTGAGAATAGCCGTGGCTTTACGGTTGAGTACGCTTTTTAAGGCTAAGTGAGTAATTACTTTCATACGACAACCTTAGCTTGGTTAACGGTTTTTAAATCTATGGTTCGAGTAAATAATTTTTCTAGTGTTGGATCATGGCTAACAAAGATAAGAGTAGAACCTGCCTGGTTGGCTTGTTCTAACAACAGTTCGATAAAAGCTTCTCGGTTGTCATGATCCAAAGCCGAGGTTGGCTCGTCGGCAATAATGATTTTGGGTTGGCCGATCAAAGCACGAGCGGCAGCAACACGTTGTTGTTGACCGATGCTTAACTCGGTAACGGGCTTGTCCATTAAAGCTTGAGGTAGTTTTAATCTGAGTAACAACTCTCGAGCCGTCTCTTGTAAGCTTTTCTGGCTTTCAGCGACTTGCTGTTTACGTATCTGTGAAAACTGGCAAGGAAGCGTCACGTTATCGATAACTGATAGATAAGGAAGCAGGTTAAATTGTTGGAAAATATAACCAATATGATCGGCTCTGAATTTATCTCTTTGACGAGGTGTAAGCTGAGTGAGGTCTTGATCAAGGATAGAGACTTCTCCTTGCTCAGCTTGGTTGATTCCGGTCAGTAGCCCTAACAAAGTTGATTTTCCACAACCACTTGGCCCTTTAATAAAAAGGTGCTCTTGGGCTTGGATGTGAAGAGAGGGGATCTCTAGCGTTGGTGGTAATTCAGGCTTCCAACGAAAGCTGATATTTTCGAGTTTGACCACAAGTGATGAACTGTCAGAAGACATGCTAGCTCCAATAATTAAAGCGGTGTATCTACTGGACAGTAATTTGAAACATAAATTCCCAGGAACACACCGATTTGAACAGCCAAGTAAGCGATGACTTACCTGGCTGTTTATTTTACGTTTAATCCGATCTAGGAGTGATTAGAATCGGAAACTAATACGCTCTGCGTTAAGCACTTCTTGTACTTGAGCTGTGTCTGTTAGTAGGTTCACCGTCATTTTTTCAGTGTTGCTGAACTTAGAGAACCACTGAGTGCTAACTGTGTCTAGCTTAGCAACATCTGAACATTCATAGTGGTACTCAACAGTGAACTCACCGTGGCCATCTTCTGAGTGATCGTGGTGGTCGTGACCTTCGTGGTCATCATGATCGTGCTCAGCGTGGTCATGGTCTTTGTGGTCATCATGATCGTGTTCAGCGTGGTCATGGTCTTTGTGGTCGTCATGATCGTGTTCAGCGTGATCATGGTCTTTGTGGTCGCCATGACCGTGTTCCGCATGGTCATGGCCTTCATGGTCGTCATGACCGCCTTCTAAGGTGTTTGCTACTGACTTGAACTTCAGAGTACAACTCGCATTGTTAAAACTAAACAGCTCTTCTGGCTTGTTTAATTGTGCGATAGCCTGTTCAAACACTTTCTTCTGTTCTGCAGTTTTTGGAGCATGTTCAAACCCAACCACATCTGCGCCTGGAGCTGTTACTTCAACAAGCAATTCTTGCCCATCTTGCGCGATGTTTACTTCAACTTGGCCATGTACGTGTGCATCATGAGAGCGGAATTCTTCGTTAGCTAGAGCATTTGTAGAGACAGTCATGCCGATAACAACGGCTAAAAAAGTAGGTTTCATGTTTTTTCCTGAATAAAGGTTAATTAAAAAGTAGTGGTAATTAAGTGATATTTACAGGAGGTGAGCGTGCCAAATAAGCGAAATATAGCCGCTGTAGTGAAGTTACTGACTCTGTAATAGCGACAGTAAATTCCGAATGGAACTCTGGAATCTGTGGTAGTGAGTGCGCTGTGATGAACTGATTAAGCGAAAACAGCTCACAATGGTGTGAAGTGTGGTGCTCTGGTGCGATATCCACAATGTGTGTTGCGGCTAACACGCTTAACATGAGCATAAGCCCAAGCAAGAAGCCTGTTTTGCGTTTCACATTGTTGGGTGTGTTTTGCCACATCAGGATGATTAACCACAGAATTAAAAAAAGGATACTGTTATAATATAACAATATCCTTTGGTTAGGTCTCGAAAAAGACGCGAATATCTTATTAAAGGCTCGCTTTAATCAACTCAATGACTTGAGTGACTTCTGATTCGTTTAATGCACCTTCTTTTACAAACAAGATTTTACCTTGCTTGTCTTGAACGATAATCGCTGAGCTTTCTTCTTTTAGAGCCCATGTTGACGCAACGGCGCCGTCTTCATCTAGGACCATAGAAGACCATGGAAATTCTTCTTTGCTGCTTTCGGCAGAGGACTTAACAAAAGACCCAGTACCCCAAATCGCATCATCTTGGTTGATGATAGTGGTGGTTTGGTAGCTGTCTTCTGAGAATTTCGATGCGGTAATGGCTGCCATCAGTGGTGCGTTGAGCTCTTTAGAGCTGCTGCGGCCAGCGATAGCTTGAACGACGCGAACTTTACCTAGAAGATCATTGGTTGCCCAAGCTTGATATCCAGTATTTCCGTCGTTTAGAACAATCTCACCATAGTTACTCACATCAACGGCAGGCAGGGTAGCGCCTACTGATAGGTTGTGAGCATTGGCGAAGAGTGGAGAGGCTGCGGCTAGAAAAGCCAGTAGAGTTTTGTTTTTCATTATATTTTTGTTCCGCTTATTGGTTTGCACAGGAAGTATAATATGAAATTTGAAAAATGCTTCTTTAACTTTTTTATCGTACGACGTAGAAAGAAGTTGCAGGCTTGTTACCAAAAGGTATAATGCATCAATATCAAGATGAACAATAGATTATCTTGCTGTTTGCTAAAGGAATTAGCGATTAAATGTGCTTTGAACAGCGACGCTGTTCAGGTATGTGACTGTAGTACTCAAATGGAATTGAGGTTGTATTATGTTAAGAAAATTTTCTACTTACCGTCCACGTCAGGTGGCGCGTTTCGTTAAAGTCCTGTTTAAAGGCCAATTTGCTATTGAAGGTGTTGGAGAGTTTCGCTTCGACCAAGGCAAGGTGCTACTTCCTGAAGTTTCAGACAAACAAAAGCTCACTATTTTTAAAGAAGTTAACGGCACCATTGCAGCGTTGCCGGTGTAACTGAGCTTTATCGATTTGTCTTGCACCGAATAGATTAACAATGAAAAGGGCTTCCTGATGGAAGCCCTTTTTTAATGCGTGTCGTTCACGATGGTATGTCGAACGGCACTTTATTGTGGAGGGAAGCACACACCTGTTCCACCCAACCCGCAATACCCATTCGGATTTTTAGCTAGGTATTGCTGGTGGTAGGTTTCTGCGAAAAAATATTTTCCAGCAGGCAGAACTTCCGTCGTGATCTCGTTGCCTAAAGATTCAGTCATTGCTCGTTGATATTCACGTTTAGAGTGCTCAGCGATAGATTGTTGTTCTTCACTGAAGGTGTAAATCGCAGAACGGTACTGAGTCCCTAAATCGTTGCCTTGGCGCATCCCTTGAGTTGGGTCATGACGCTCCCAAAAGGTTTCAAGTATTCGAGCTAGAGAGGTTTGTTCACTATCAAATATGACACGAACGACCTCGGTATGGCCGGTTTGCCCAGTACATACTTGTTCATAAGTGGGATTAACTGTGTATCCGCCAGCGTAACCAACGGATGTTGAAATAACGCCATCCAATTGCCAAAACAAACGCTCAGCTCCCCAGAAGCACCCCATACCAAACAGGACTTCTTGTTGAGAGCCCGTGGGTGCATCGAGCAGGTCGGTTTGATTGACGAAATGGCGCTCAGTGATTCGAATTGGGTCAGCATTTCCCGGTAGTGCGGTTGCTGCAGAAACCAGTTGTTGTTTGTTTAGCATGTTATATTCCTTTTCGCATACGTTTACCGCGCTGGCTTTTATTTAACGTGGGTTCATATTAACTGTTGGTCAATATTGAATAAGTCTTTAAATTAGACCGTGTTATTCCAGGATTTATTACAGACTCAATGCCTATTTAGCGGTATTATTTCTTTTCACTTATTAACGTATTGATAACTTCTTCACCAATTAAACATGATAAGAAAAACTTTACCAGTTCTGATTGGCACTCTATTGTCATCGACGCTCGCTTTCGCTGACGTTTCCCTTGAAATCAAAGGGCTAGATGGAGCGCTTGAGGATAATGTTGATGCTTATCTGAGTGCGATCCCTGAAGAAGAGTATTCGGTTTCACTAAGATTCCAATCCCGCTTGGAATCTATGATTAAAGAAGCCCTGAATGCGTTAGGCTACTACCACCCTAAAATCACATTTACTCACTCCGAAGATGATACCGAAATGACCGTTACGGTTGAGCCGGGAGAGCCTGTTGTTATTTATACTTCAGATATCGTTCTAACTGGTGAAGCCAAGGATGACCCAGACTTTTTAGCCTTGATAGCGAAGAGTAGCTTGTCTAAAGGTTCGACTCTGAATCATGGTAATTATGACTCTTTGAAATCGTCGATCCGCAACCTTGGCTTAGCGAAAGGCTACTTCGATGGTGCTTATGATCTTAGTAAGCTAGAAGTCGCTCCTGAATTGAACCGCGCTTATGTTCGTCTTCATTATAACAGTGGTATCCGCTATCACTTTGGTACTACTCAGGTTACTGGTAGCCAGATAGAAGAAGATAAGGTGCAGTCACTTAAACCATTTGAGGATGGCGAACCTTACTCAATCACCAAAGTCGGTGAGTACAACCAAAACCTGTCCAATACGGATTGGTTCTCCTCGGTATTTGTTGAACCAGATTTAAGCCAGTTAGGCGAAGGCCGAGAGATCCCGATGAAGGTTAGCCTTGCTCCGCAAGCTCGTAACCAAATCGAAACGGGTATCGGTGTATCCACCGACCTTGGCGTAAAAGGCACTCTGAAGTGGAAAAAACCTTGGGTTAATGAACAAGGCCATAGCTTCAATAGCAGCCTGTCGATTTCTAAACCTGAACAGACGATTACCGCTACCTATAAAATCCCTCTGGATGACGTGCTGAACGACTACTATCAAGTTAAGTACGGTATGAAAAACTTGGATAATCGTGATACCAAGAGTTTGGAGTCAAACTTAGCGCTAGAAAGATATTGGCGACTGGATAACGGTTGGCAACGCACGGTCTTCATTCGATACTTGGTCGAAAACTATGAGCAAGGTTTGCAGGATGATTTAGCGCAATTTGTGCTGCCGGGTATCTCTTTCTCACGCACTCGAACGCGAGGCGGTTCGATGCCGATGTGGGGCGATAAACAAACCATTATGGTTGAAGCGGGTGATGATACCTTGTTATCTGAAGCTAAGGTTGTTCGTTTTCAAGGTCAAACCGCTTGGATTCGAAGCATTGGCGACAATCACCGAGGCTTAACTCGACTTCAATTTGGCGGCAACTTTGCCGACGAGTTTGATAAGCTATCTCCCTCCCTAAGATTCTTTGCTGGTGGTGACAATAGCATTCGTGGTTATGGTTATGAGTCGATCTCTCCTCGAGATGAAAGTGGCGCACTAACGGGTGCCAAATTCATTGCAACCAGCTCGTTTGAATACCAATACCGCTTGGTTGGAAACTGGTGGGGCGCAGCATTCTACGACATTGGTGATGCCTTCAATGATAAACCTGAATGGAAACATGGTACCGGCGTCGGGGTTCGTTGGGCGTCGCCCGTCGGCCCTGTGAGCTTAGATTTTGCTTGGGGTCTAGATGCAGCAAAAGGTGATGAGTTCCAGTTACACTTTAGTTTAGGGCCAGAATTATGATCAAAGTGATGGGCAAGTGCATCAAGTGGACGTCGATCTCATTGACGTCTATTTTGCTGTTGTTGATAGCCTTGCTAGGTTTTGTTTTGTTCACCAATCCAGGGTTGAACACTGTGTTGTGGGGCGCTGAAAAAGCGTTGCCACAGCTTAAAGTGGAAAGCACTAAAGGGGCTCTGTTCCCGAGCTTTACGCTTAATAATGTTCAGTTTAAAGATGACAGCCTGCATATAGACACCAAAGTTCAAAAGCTGAACTTGGCGATTAATCCTCGCTGTCTGCTCGACCCTAAGTTGTGTGTCGATCGTTTAGCGATTCAAGGATTGGACTTCGCATTTACTGAACTGCCTCCGGCCTCTACAGAAGAAACAGAACCTACTCCGCCCGTAACATCGGTAAAAACACCGTTGCCAATCGTAATCAACCGTATCGCTTTGTCTGATATCAAGTTGAATATCTTAGGGCATGAAATTGAATGGAGCTTGTTCTCTACGGCTTTGAGTATGCAGGGCGAAAAGCTAACTGTATCGCCAACCTTATTCAATGATCTTAAGGTTAAACTCGCTGAGTCGACAGAAGAACCGCAAGCAGAAAAGGTTGAGCCAAAAGCTGCCGTTAAAACGGCTATCGAATTGCCGGAAGTCTGGATTCCTCTGCAGGTTGTGTTGGAGCGTTTTGACCTCAACCGTTTCACCTTAGAACAAGAAACACCAATCGTTGTTAACCACCTTGGGCTAGAAGCTCGCGCGGGCAAACACACGGTTGATGTTTCAACTCTCGAACTCGATATGCCACAAGCAAGCGCCAATCTAACCACGAAGGTTGAGCTCAAGGGCGGTTACCCGCTAGAACTTTCTTTGGATGCGTTGGTGAAAGAAACCGACCTTGTTGGGCAGAAGTTGTCTCTGAAAGCACAAGGCAGCGTGGCTAAGCTAAACCTAGACTCCCAATTTTCTGAGCTGATTGAGGCAAAGTTGTCTGGGGATATTCAACCCTTAGAACCGACTCTGCCATTTGACCTTCTTTTAGAGGGCGGACAAGCACAGTGGCCCCTTACCGGAAAAAGCGATTACCAAGCGACAATTGAGCAATTTAAAGCTGATGGCTCACTAGATGGTTTTAATGTTCTTCTTAAAGGTGAAGCCGATGGTAAGGAAATCCCTGAATTAGCCATCGATCTACAGGGTAAAGGCACGACGGAACAAATTGTTCTCGAGCGTCTAAAGCTCAACACGCTAGGCGGTGAGCTTAACGGTGTCGTTAAAGCGAACTGGAAGAGTCTCGTTAACTGGCAAGCTGACGTGACACTCAAAGATATTCAACCGGGTCTGCAGTGGCCTGAAGCTGAGGGCAACATTAGTGGAAACATCGTCACCTCAGGTGAGTTGACTGAAGCGGGCGGCTGGGCGATTGAACTGCCTAAATTGGATATTGAAGGGATCTTGCGAGAATACCCTCTGGATATCGAAGGTCAGTTGTCAGCGTCGGATCGCAGCGCGAGCGGTGAACCAAAACTGAAAACCAGTGGTTTGAGCTTAGCTCACGGTGTTAACTCGATTAAGGCTCAGGGTGAGCTTGATAAGAAATGGGACATGGGTGTTGAGATTCACTTCCCTGAGCTTGTAAAAAGCGTCCCTGATTTGAAAGGTAAAGTGATTGGTAACATCCAGCTCAGTGGTCCAACGAAAAAGCCTGAAGTCGATCTCGCTCTAAATGTGGATAAGGTAGATTGGAATAACGAAGCAACACTAGAATCCTTGTCGCTTAATGGTTCTGTGGTTCCTCTGCCATTGCCTGAAGCTCAAGCTGATCTTGAATTAAAAGCTAACAACCTAACCTATCAAGATCAGAGCGTAAAAAGCATTGATCTCACGGTGAGTGGTGGTGAGAAGAAACACACAGTGACACTTGATGTGATATCCGACATCGTGTCTACAAGCTTAGCTATTTCCGGAGAGTTGATTCAAAAGCCTTCTCTTATTTGGTATGGATCGTTAGACAGAGTCAAAATCACCACTCAGCAAGGCCCTTGGGTGTTAGATCAACCTGTCGCGATAAATGCGGATGTTGATAAACAGTTTGCCGATGTTCAAGCGCACTGTTGGAAACAATCGGGTTCGAGCGTGTGTTTGGATGAAGACGTTCGTGTCGGAAAATCGGGTGAGGCCAAGGTAGCCATCAATCAATTCGATTTCGAGCAGATTAAAGCCTTTGTGCCTAAAGAGACGCAATTACAGGGCTTAGTCAATGCGACTGCTCATGCAAAGTGGTCTGAACAAGATGAGCCTGAAGTCACGGTAAGCGTTGATATGCCGAAAGGTCAGGTTGTTCAACAAGTGGGTGAGCCAATCACACTGGGTTGGGAAAGCGTTGCATTGAATGCCCAACTGAAAGACAACAAACTGGATGCCGATTTTAAGTTGGATGTTTCCGACAATGGTGACCTGTCTGGCACGGTGTCGTTACCGGATATTCTTGCCGAAGACAAAATGGTCGATGCGGCAATTAAGCTGACCACGTTCCATCTTGATTTCTTACAACCAATTCTAGGTGAATACAGCTTATTGAAAGCCGACCTTGAGAGTGATCTTCAAGTTAAAGGCTCTCTGATGCACCCTCAAGTCTTTGGTCAATTCTCTGTTGATGGTATTCAAGTCAAAGGCGATGTTACGCCTGTTGATGTGAAAGATGGCCGCATCGACCTCGACTTTGATGGTTATAGTGCAAAACTGGATGCGAATGTCGAAACACCTGATGGTCACCTTGATATTGAGGGAACCGGAGATTGGCAAGATCTTAAAGCATGGCATTCGAACGTTAGAGTTTTCGCTGATGAGTTGATGGTTGATATCCCACCGATGGTTAAGGTGAAGGTCGTACCTGATATGACTATTGATGTCACACCAGATCTGGCGAAAATCACCGGTGATATTGCATTACCATGGGGACGAATTGTTGTTGAAGATTTACCACCGTCAGCGGTTGGCGTCTCTTCTGATCAGGTTATTTTGAATAAAGATCTAGAGCCAGAAAACGAAGATACGAATCCATTCAATGTGATGACGAATATTAATATCTCCATTGGTGATGACTTTAAACTGTCTGCCTTCGGTCTTGAAGGTGATTTGGTCGGTAAGCTCAACGTGGCTCAAAAAGACCAAGGTCCATTTATTACAGGTGAAGTGAACATCGTCGATGGTACTTATCAATCATTCGGGCAAGACCTCTTGATCGAAGAGGGTAAGATCCTAATGAATGGACCACCGGATCAGCCATACGTAGCCATCAACGCGATTCGTAATCCTGATAATACTCAGGATGACGTGACCGCTGGTATTCGAGTGACTGGCCCTGCGACAGAGCCTACCATCGAGATTTATTCTGACCCAGCGATGCCACAAGCGAACGCACTGTCTTATATTTTGCGTGGCCAAGATATCGACGGTGAGTCGAGCGGTTCGATGACAACGACTTTAATCGGTTTGAGTTTAGCGAAGAGTGGTAAGGTTGTTGGTGAAATCGGTGAAGCCTTTGGTGTAAAGGACTTGCAACTGGATACTGCAGGCTCTGGCGATGACTCTCAAGTGACGGTAAGTGGTTACATCCTGCCTGGCTTACAGGTGAAGTATGGTGTGGGTATCTTTAACTCGTTAGGTGAGTTTACCGTTCGTTATAGATTGATGCAGGATCTCTATGTTGAAGCTGTTTCTGGCCTAGACAGTGCTGTGGATCTTCTCTATCAATTTGAGTTCGAGTAGAGCCGTATGGGAGGGCATATGCAGCATCTTGTTTTTGTCTATGGAACCTTGAGGCAAGGTCAGTCCAATCACCATTATTTGCAGGGCTGCGATTTATTAGGGCAGTTTGATACACCTAAGGAATACGCACTTTTTGATTTAGGTGCCTATCCGGCGATGATTTTGGGAAAGAAAAGTGTCGCTGGTGAGGTCTATATCATTAACGACGAAATTTTAGAGTCGCTCGATCGGCTAGAAGATGTTCCTGTTGAGTATCGTCGCGAGCAAATAGAGACTATATTTGGATTAGCATGGGTATATTTGTATCAGCTTGATCTAACAGCTAATAAAGAAATACTTTCGGGTAACTGGTGTCAGCGGAACAATGATTCCTAACTAGTTAATCACCTTACGAGACAACAAAAAGCCAGCACTGAGGTGCTGGCTTTTTAATAGCGTTAGTTTGAGAATGAAATGAGAGGGTTACTCAGGGTTCAGCTCAAGAAACTCTTCTACTTTACGTACCATTTTTGTTGAACCAACGAAGAAAGGCACACGTTGGTGTAGCTCAGTTGGTTTGATATCCATGATACGCTGTGCACCGTCTGATGCAATACCGCCAGCTTGCTCCATAAGGAAAGCAATAGGGTTGCACTCGTAAAGCAGACGCAGTTTACCTTGAGGGTGACTTTGCGTGCTTGGGTACAAGTAGATGCCGCCTTTCAAAAGGTTACGGTGGAAATCTGATACTAGAGAACCGATGTAACGTGATGTGTAAGGGCGGTTGTCGCTTGGCTCATTTTCTTGGCAGTACTTGATGTACTTCTTAACACCCGTAGGGAAGCGGATGTAATTACCTTCGTTGATTGAGTAAATCTTACCTTCGTCTGGAATCATCATGTTTTCATGAGATAGGCAGAAGGTACCCAGTGATGGGTCGTAGGTGAAGCCATTTACGCCAGCACCTGTTGTGTATACAAGCATGGTTGAAGAACCGTAAATCACGTAACCCGCGGCTACTTGCTTGTGTCCTGGCTGTAAGAAATCTTCTTGTGTTGGTGGTGTACCGATCGGTGATACTCGACGGTAGATAGAGAAAATTGTACCAACCGATACATTTACATCGATGTTTGATGAGCCATCTAGTGGATCCATCAGTACAACGTATTTTGCGTTTTTGTTGAGCTCTTTATTGAAGGCGACAGCTTCGTCTTCTTCTTCACTTGCAACACCACAAACTTGGTCACGGGCTTCTAGAGCCGCTTTAAATTTGTCGTTCGCGTAAAGGTCTAGCTTTTGCTGCTCTTCACCTTGCACGTTGTCTGTACCAACAGCGCCAGTGATGTCGACTAGGCCAGCCTTGTTGATCTCACGGTTAACAATTTTTGCAGCAAGTCGAATAGACGACAAAAGGGATGATAGATCACCGCTTGCATGGGGGAAGTCACTCTGTTTCTCAACAATGAACTCACCAAGGGTGCGCATCTCAGACATGTTATTTCCTTAAACTTCTCTCAATATTAGGGGGGGATTTGAGCACTGTAGATTCGGCCTCTTGAGTGGGCTTTATTCATCTAGACGCTTACCTAAATTCTAAAGGTTAGATCTTTTTAATGGTAATGAACTAAGCGACACAGATCTCACTTACTATGTCGACTCAATTTGTTTTGCATTGCTGCTCGCTTTTAATCGCCATTTAATGATAATGAGTGCAAGCCGTTTTAATTAGGCACTGTTTATTTAGCCAAGCGTTTGGAAGCAATTTATGCATATTCATATCTTAGGAATTTGTGGCACCTTCATGGGTGGTGCTGCGGTATTGGCTCGTCAATTAGGTCACAAGGTTACGGGTAGTGACGCGAATGTTTACCCACCAATGAGCACCTTGTTGGAATCACAAGGGATTGAAATTATTGAAGGGTTCGACCCTAGCCAATTAGAACCAAGGCCAGATCTCGTGGTTATCGGTAACGCAATGAGCCGCGGTAATCCGTGTGTTGAGTATGTGTTGGATAACAACCTTAGATACACCTCTGGTCCTCAGTGGTTGCAAGAGTTCTTACTGCATGACCGTTGGGTGTTAGCGGTATCGGGAACGCACGGTAAGACCACGACATCAAGCATGTTGGCTTGGATCTTGGAAGACTGTAGCTATGCACCGGGCTTCTTAGTTGGCGGAGTGTTGGGTAACTTTGGTATCTCTGCTCGCCTTGGTGAAAGCATGTTCTTCGTGGTAGAAGCCGACGAATACGACAGTGCTTTTTTCGATAAACGATCTAAGTTCGTTCATTACCACCCAAGAACCTTAGTGATGAATAACCTAGAGTTTGATCATGCGGACATCTTTGACGATCTTGAAGCGATTAAGCGACAATTTCATCATTTGGTGCGTACTGTGCCAAGCAATGGTCGCATTTTCTCACCTAAGCAAGACAGCGCTATTGAAGATGTTCTAGCTCGCGGTTGCTGGAGTGAAACTGAATCGAGTGGCGAGCAAGGCGACTGGGATGCCAAGAAACTGGTCAAAGATGGCTCTCAATTTGAGGTTTACTTCCAAAATGAATGTGTTGGAACCGTAAATTGGGATTTAGTGGGCGACCACAACGTAAATAATGCTTTGATGGCGATTGCAGCTGCACGTCATGTGGGCGTGACACCTGACCTTGCTTGTGAATCACTAGCTACCTTTATTAATACTAAGCGCCGTTTGGAGTTTAAAGGCGAGGTGGCAGGTGTGTCTGTTTATGATGATTTTGCTCATCACCCAACGGCGATTGAACTTACGCTCGGCGGCTTACGTAATAAGGTCGACTCGAAAAAAATCATTGCCGTTTTAGAGCCTCGTTCCGCCACCATGAAACGTGGTGTGCATAAAGAAACCTTGGCTGATTCGCTTAAACAAGCGGATTCTACCTACTTATTCCAACCGGATAACATTGATTGGTCAGTTCAAGATGTTGCAGACGCTTGTCACCAACCGGCACACGTGAGTGATGACATGGATGCATTCGTTGCTAAAATTGTCTCAGAGGCACAAGCTGGCGACCAAATTTTGGTAATGAGTAATGGTGGCTTTGGTGGCATTCATCAAAAACTGTTGGATGGATTGGCACTCAAAGGCTAACGGCATCCACGACCTTATAATTTGAAGTAATTGAGAACATGACAAAACACGATAAAGCGATAACCCTTGCTTTCACTGGCGCATCCGGTGCGCCTTATGGCCTGCGTTTACTTGAATGCCTTTTGGCAGCCGATTATCAGGTCTACTTGCTGATTTCATCGGCAGCGCGAGTGGTATTGGCGACCGAGCATGAACTTAAGTTACCTGCTGGGCCAGATGCGGCGAAACAAGCTTTGGTTAAACATCTTGGCTGCGACCCTGAAAAGCTGGTGGTGTGTGGCAAAGATGATTGGTTCTCGCCGGTTGCCTCTGGTTCAGCAGCACCTAAACAGATGGTCGTTTGTCCATGTTCAGCGGGAAGCTTGGCTTCGATTGCTCATGGTCTATCAGATAACCTGATTGAGCGAGCAGCAGACGTAGTCATGAAAGAGCGAGGCCAATTGTTGTTGGTGGTTCGCGAGACGCCATTTTCGACGCTTCATCTCGAGAACATGCACAAACTTTCGACCATGGGCGTAACGATCATGCCTGCAGCTCCGGGTTTTTATCATCAACCCAAGTCAATTGAAGATCTGGTCGACTTTATGGTGGCGCGTATTCTAGATCACCTTGGTATCGAACAAGGTTTAGTGCCACGTTGGGGTTACGATCAACGTAATTGATCCAAACTTGATAGCTTATTGTTAAAAATCAAATTACAATTCTGAACACTCATCGGGGAGCGAACCATTCAAATAATGAATGCGAGCTGAGATCAAGCAGGTGCTTGGGACCCGTAAACCTGAACCAGATAATGCTGGCGTAGGAATTGAGTTAGGAACAACCTCTACCGTTCTCCTCCCTCAAACCTGTGCCGCTCAGACCATGGAGAGCGTCCAGTGAAATTCACATTAACTACCCTTGCTGTTACTACAGCTATTTCTTTTTCTGCCTTTGCTGCAGACAACACTTTGACTGTATACACCTATGACTCTTTTGCTGCGGATTGGGGCCCTCGTCCTGCCGTTGAAAAAGCATTCGAAGAGAAGTGTGGTTGTGAAGTGAATTTTGTCGCTCTAGAAGATGGCGTGTCTATTCTGAACCGTTTACGTCTTGAGGGCGGCAACAGCAAAGCCGATATCTTACTAGGTCTCGACAACAACCTGATGGCTGAAGCGAAAGCGACGGGCTTATTGGCTGAGCATAATGTTGATACGTCATCGGTAACGCTTCCTAATGGTTGGAACGACAGCACTTTTGTACCCTATGACTTTGGCTACTTTGCTTTTGTTTACAATAAAGAGAAACTGGAAAACCCGCCGAAGAGCTTGAAAGAACTGGTTGAGCAGCATGATGATCTTAAGGTCATCTACCAAGATCCACGTACATCAACACCAGGCCAAGGCATGATGCTTTGGATGAAATCAGTATACGGTGATGAAGCGACAGCAGCATGGAAGAAGCTTGCTCAGAAAACAGTGACTGTAACCAAAGGCTGGTCTGAAGCTTACTCTATGTTCCTAGAAGGCGAGTCGGATTTAGTGTTGTCTTATACAACGTCTCCGGCTTACCATATTATTGCTGAAAGCGATTCTAAGTATGCAGCAGCAAGCTTCGAAGAAGGGCATTACACTCAAGTGGAAGTGGCCGCTAAGGTTAAAGGCAGCAAGAACGAAAAGCTTGCTGATGAGTTTATGGCGTTTATCCTAAGTGATGAATTCCAATCGGCGATGCCAACAGGCAACTGGATGTACCCAGTGACCGATATTGAGCTTCCAAAAGGGTTCGAGCAACTTACGGTTCCTCAGAAAGCGCTAAGCTTTACGCCCGAAGAAATTGCAGCTAAGCGTAAGCCATGGATTCGTGAATGGCAGAGTGCACTTACTTTTTAATTTGCTTTTAAAAAATTAGCTTTCTAACTTTCTGTATTTAAAGGTTTGTTCGATGTTAACTGAGCGAACCATTTACGGTAAAAAATCAATCTATGATAAAGAAAACACCTAAGGTTGGGATTTGGGTAGCGATACTCATTACCGCCTTCGTGGTTTCAGCAGTTGGGGCATTGCTTAGCAATGCCCCTTCTCTTGATATCAGCCAAGTATGGTCCGATCCCTACTATTGGCATGTAACGAAATTCAGTTTTTATCAGGCGACACTCTCAACGGTGCTGAGTGTTGGCTTTGCTATACCTATTGCTCATGCGCTGTGTCGTAGACAATTTTTTGGACGCGCTTTGTTGTTAAGGCTGTTCGCGTCGACCTTAGTCCTGCCAGTGTTAGTGGGTGTATTTGGCTTACTTGCGATCTATGGCAATAGTGGTTGGTTAGCTAAGTTTTTGGCGAACTTCGATATTGAATTGCCATTTTCCATATACGGATTGAATGGTATTTTGCTGGCGCACGTTTTCTTCAACTTGCCTTATGCCAGTCGCTTACTTCTGCAAGCGTTAGATACCGTGCCTGCCGAGCAACACAAGCTTTGTGCTCACTTGGGTATGAGTCATTGGAACAAATTCAGATGGGTTGAATGGCCTCGCTTAAGACAGCAATTACCACATGTGTGTGGCTTAGTCTTCATGTTGTGTTTTACCAGCTTTGCTACCGTGATGGCGCTAGGCGGTGGACCTAAATCAACCACTATCGAGCTCGCTATTTATCAGGCGATTAAATTCGACTTTGACCTTCAAGCTGGTGCCTTGCTCGCGATATGGCAAATGCTGCTGTGTGGTGTGCTAGCGGTGAGCATTCAACGCCTATCGAAGCCTATTTCAGTGACGGCCAGTCAGCTGTCGGAAGAGAAATATTTGGTTAAGGACAGCTGGTGGTCAAAAGCTTGGGATAGCTTTTGGATCATCATAGTCTCAATGCTGGTATTGCCGCCATTAGCTATGGTTATCGTCAGTGGAATTAACTCGCAGGCATTAACCGTACTCAGCAGCGAGCCGTTTTGGGCGGCGTTAATGACCTCGGTTAAAGTCGCGTCATTAGCAAGTGTTATCGCAGTTGGTATTGGTATCGCCATACTACTGACTAGCCGAGCATGGCGTTTACAGAACAAGAATTTTCGAGCCGATAAAATCGAGCTGATTGGCACTATTATCTTGGTGACTCCGGGGCTGGTGATCAGTACGGGTATCTTCTTATTACTGCGTTCATTCACCGATGTATTCAGTTTAGCTTTCTTTATCGTGATTGCCGTCAACAGTTTAATGGCGCTGCCTTACGTAATTAAAACCCTAGCTCAACCTATGCTGCATTTGTCTCAGCAGTACCAGTATGTGTGTGCAAGCTTGGGTATGACAGGTTTCACGCGTTTTAGGTTAGTGGAGTGGCGAGCATTGCGTAAGCCGATGGCGCAAGCCTTCTCGATTAGCTTTATGTTGGCGATGGGTGACTTAAGCGCGATTGCTTTGTTTGGTAGCCAAGATTTTAGAACTCTGCCTTTGTATCTATTCCAATTGTTAGGCAGCTATCAAATGGAAGCGGCGGCGGTAGTTTCTGTGAGCTTACTGTTACTGAGTGTCGGCAGTTTTAGCTTAATAGAATTCTTATTTACTCGAAGATCTAAGCTCGATGCTAAAGAATTAAGGAACCGATGATGTTAGTGATGAAAGATGTGGATTACCACTATCACAGAGAGTTGTTTAGCTTTGATTTTCAAGCTGAGCAGGGCGATATTGTTGCGCTTATGGGGCCGAGTGGTGCGGGTAAGTCTACACTGTTGGCGCTAGTTGCTGGTTTCATCGAGCCTACATCGGGTGAGATATCAGTGGCTGGGCAGTCGCTTATTGGTAAAGAAGCACATCAGCGTCCGTTGGCGATGTTGTTTCAAGAGCACAACCTGTTTGCTCACCTTACGGTGCGAGAAAATATTGGTTTAGGTCTGCATCCAGGTTTAAAGCTTACTGCAACCCAAAAGCAAGCTGTGGAGCAAGCCGCAGCGCAAGTTGGCGTCGCTGAGTATTTGGATAGGTTGCCTGAGCACTTATCCGGCGGTCAACGCCAGCGTGTTGCGTTAGCGCGTTGTTTTGTCCAACCTCATGATATTTGGCTGCTTGATGAACCTTTCTCTGCGCTTGATCCTTTGCTGCGTGAAGAGATGCTTAGCTTAGTGAAGCGATTAGCGGCAGAGCGAAATATTACGGTCTTGATGGTGACTCACCATTTAGGTGACGCACGCAGTATCGCGAATAAGTTTGTGTTTGTGGCGCTAGGTAAGGTGTTGGTTGAAGACTCGATAGAGGCACTGACGGCGGATCATCCACAGACAGAATTAAGCTCATTTGTTAAAGCGGGTGAGTGACGATTCATCACTCTTGTTTAATCTCTCTGATATTGAGTACGTAGAAAACAAAAAGACCTAGCATGCGCTAGGTCTTTTATTGTCTTACAGAATAAAGCGACAAAGGTTAGTCTTCTAGCTTTAGCTCTTTTAAGATTTGGAAGATTTCACGAGAAGCCTTTGCTGGCTTGTTCGCTGATTTCTCTTTGTTAGCTTGGCGAGCTAGCTGACGAAGACGCTGACGGTCTGCTTCAGGGTACATGTCCATGACTTCTGAAATGGCAGCATCGCCTTCAGCAACAACGCGATCACGCAGTTGCTCAAGCTTGTGCAGTTCAGCGGTTGCTTGCGAGTGCTTGTTACGTACTTTATCCAAAGCCGCTTGAATTGGCTCAGGATCAACATTGCGCATTACTTTACCAATGTATTGAAGTTGACGGCGCTTCGCTTCATTTTTAAAGCGTTGTGCATCTTTAATCGCTTGTGCCAAATCTTCAGACAGAGGAAACTTGTCTAATACAGAAGGCTTCAGGGAAACAAGTTCTTCCCCCAGTTTTTGTAGCGCTTCCATGTCGGTTTTCATTTCTGTCTTACTTACCCAGATGATTTCTTCTTCTGGTTCCCATGGGGCTTTTTGGTTTTTGCGAGCCATCTTTTCTGCCTATGTCACTATCTCAAACGAATATATTGCCTATTTTAGCAAGAATCTTGGGGAGAAAGCGAAATTCTTGTTATCCTACGTAATATTGACCTAAAAAATTAGAATAGATATGGATGTAAAACAGCAAGTCGCCCAGCAAAGAGTTGAGCTAGAAGCCGCAGTAGCTAAAGCGTTGGATATGGCGTCAGTGAGTGCAGACGCTGCTGAGGTCGCTATTACTAAGTCAACGGGTTTAAGTGTTTCAACACGTATGTGTGAAGTGGAAAACGTTGAATTTAATAGTGATGGTGCGCTAGGTATTACTGTTTATCGCGGCCAGAAAAAAGGCAGCGCATCTACATCTGATCTGAGTGAAAAGGCGATTGCTCAAACCGTCGCGGCCGCACTTGATATCGCTCAGTACACTTCTGAAGACCCATTTGCCGGTCCTGCGGCAAAAGAATACATGGTAAAAGAAATTCCAGATTTGGATCTTTTTCACCCTGATGAACCAAACCCTGACTATGCCGCTGAGATTGCGATTGCTGCTGAGAAGCAAGCGTTAGCTTATAGCGATAAGATCAAACAGAGTGATGGCGCAAGCTACGACAGCCACTATGGCGTTAAGGTTTATGGTAACAGCCATGGCTTACTAGCAAGCTATGCTTCTAGTCGTCATAGCACGAGCTGCTGTGTAATTGGGCAAGGCGCTAACGGTGAGATGGAGCGTGACTACAGCTACACCGTTGCACGTCACCGTGACGAGCTGTGGACGCCTGAGCGTGTAGGTCAAGAAGCTGCAGAAAAGACCATTAGCCGTTTGGATGCAAAAAAGCTACCAACAGGCCAGTACCCAATTATGTTCGCTAATGATGTGGCAACTGGCTTGATTGGTCACCTTGTTATGGCGATCAGTGGCGGTAACCTTTACCGCAAGTCGTCATTCCTATTGGATCATCTCGGTCAGAAAATCCTACCTGACTGGTTTAACATTTCTGAGCGACCACATATCTTGCGTGGTTTGGCTTCAAGCCCATTCGATAGCGAAGGTGTGTTCACTCAAGATCGTGAAATCATCACTGACGGTGTGCTAGCAACTTACCTACTAACGAGCTATGCCGCACGTAAGATGGATATGACGCCAACCGGTCATGCTGGTGGTATTCATAACTGGTTCGTTAAATCGACCGGTCAAAACTTTGAGCAGATGCTAAAAGAGTTGGGTACTGGCTTCCTAGTCACTGAAGTGATGGGCCAAGGCGTAAACACCGTAACGGGTGATTATTCACGTGGCGCTGCAGGTTTCTGGGTTGAAAACGGAGAGATCCAATACCCAGTATCAGAAGTAACAATCGCAGGTAACCTAAAAGACATGTTTACTCAGATTGTTGCTGTGGGTAACGACGTAGAAACACGTTCGCAAATTCAAACGGGTTCTATCCTGCTTGAGTCGATGAAAGTCGCGGGTGCGTAATTCAATTAAAGCGAATCTGATGAATTAAAAAAGGGAGCCGTGGCTCTAATGCCGATCAGTTAAAG